>CAYVYG010000119.1:0-8874 GCA_964454385.1 uncultured Microthrixaceae bacterium | reverse complement strand
GGAACTGGTAACCCTCCCAGGCGTGGTAGCAGATCACCTCGCCGGGCTGCACCGCCGGTGAGACCTTGGCGCGGAGTATGAACTCGCCGATGTCGTTGAAGACCCGCACCTGGTCGTGGTCGCGGATGCCTCGGGCCTTCGCATCGGCCTGGCTGACGAAGCAGTCGGGGCCGCCGCGCTGTAGGCGCAGGAGCTGCGGGTTGGCCCGGAAGATCGCATGCTGGCTCCAGCGGTTGTGGCCACCCGTGAGTCGCAACGGGTAGGGCCCGCCCGCAGGCAGCGGCTCCTTGTGGACGGTGAGCTGCTCACCCACCTCCATGAACCACTCGTGGTCCAAATAGAACTGCTGGCGCCCGGTCAGGGTGGGCCAGGGGTCCTTGCGGTTGATGAACCAGCCGAACTGGTTCATCGGAGCGCTCGTGTCGAAGTCGCCCATCATCGTCGACAGACCGATCGCGAGGTCGATCGGCTTGATCTCCTCGATCTTCACCATGCCGTCGTCAACGGCTTTCTGCCAGGGCTGCTCGCCCAGATCGGTGGCCTGGGTGATCGACGAGTAGCGCATGATGTAGTCGAGCGCCTTGCGCTCCCCATCGGGCCCTTCGCCGTAGTGGCCGTCCGCGGACATCTCGTCGTAGAGGTTGTCGATCCGGTGCTCCGTGCCGTTCGCGTCGCTGAAGCCCGAAACACCGCGTTCGCGCGCGAGGTCCTGCACCTTGCGGGCGAGCAGGAACATGATGTCCCACTCGTGTTTCGACTCGTAGAGCTCGGGCACCGCCCTGTCGCCCACCACGACCCACGGGATGTAGGACTGCACGTACTTGATGCCCGGCTTCTCGTAGTAGCCGCAACACGGAAGGATGTAGTCGGACCATTGACCGGAGGTGGACATCCGGAAGTCCGTGGTGACGATCGTCTCGATCTCGCGCCAGAGGCTGTCGCGGATGGTCTTCGCGTTCGGCCAGCGACGCAACGGGTTGGGGCCCGAGTAGTAGAAGAACCTGGGCTTCTTGGGCGGTCGCGGGTAGATCGGCATCCAGTTGCGATCGAAGATGTCCTCCATGTAGTCCGCGACGGGGCGCGGCAGGGACGGGTCCGCGTAGGCGTCCTTGCCCGCCACCTTCGCGAACTCCGGGTCGTGCGCGTACAACCAGGGGATCAGCGGTGTGGCCCGCATCGCCTGGCCCATCATGTCGTTCATCATCTTCGAGACGTCCTGCATCTGGGCCCGGTCGATCGGCATCGGCTCCGGTGGCTGATCCGCGAGACGAGGCGAGAAGGTGCTCGAGAGCACGAAGCCCGGCATCGGCCACCAGGTGGACACCTTGATCCCCGAGCCCGGCTTGCCACCGGTGTTGCCGGTGAGCGCCGCCAGGTATGCCATGCCGCGCTGGAACAGATCCGAGTAGTAGTGCTTGCAGGCACCCCAGCCGCTCTGGATCATGGCCGACTTCGCGCCCGCGTACTCGCGGGCGACGACACGGATGTTGCCCGCCGGCACACCGCAGATCTCGGCCGCCTTCTCGGGTGTGTAGTCCGCCAGGTGCTCACGGAGGTGCTCCCAGACCGGCCGGACCGTCACCTCGGTGCCATCGAGGAGCTCGACGGCGTGCGAACCGGTCAGCGCGGGTACTTCGTCGTCGTCGAGGGCCAGGGTCATCACCTCTGATCCCCAGGTTCCCGATGCGTACTCGAGGGAGTCGCTCACCTCGTTCCAGTAGAAGAACTCCTCGTCGGACCCGTCGGCTTCCAGATCGCTCTCGCGCAGGAACCGGCCGTTGTCGTCACGGACCAGGAACGGCAGATCGGTCTGTTCCTTGATGAACGCCTCGTCGTAGAGGCCCTCGGACACGATCACGTTGGCCATGCCCAGAGCGAGCGCCGCGTCGGTGCCGTAGCGGGGGTTCAGCCAGCGGTCCGCGTGCACCGCCGAGGGGCTGAAGTCGGGTGCGATCGTGACGACCTTCGCACCCCGGTAGCGTGCCTCCCACAGGAAGTGCGCATCGGGAACCCGGGTGTAGTTCGGGTTGGCGATCCAGATGAGGATGTAGTCCGACAGGAACCAGTCGTCCGCGGTCCCCTCGCTCATGTAGGTGCCCCAGGTCTGGATCAGGCCGTTGGGCAGGTCGCCCACGCCTGCCCACGAGTCGATGCTGGTGGAGCTGATGCCGTTTCCGAAGAAGTGCATCTCCATCATCGCGCCGAGGCCGTTGTCGATGTTGGTGGTGCCCTGGTCGTACACGACGCTCTCGGGCCCGTCCTCGACGAGCACGTCGATCAGCTTGCCGGCGATCTCGGTGAGCGCCTGGTCCCAGCTGAGGCGCTCCCACTGCCCGCTGCCGCGCTCACCCACGCGCTTCATCGGATAGCGGATGCGCGTCGGGTCGTACATCTGGACGCTGTAGGCGCATCCCGAGGCGCAGCCCCGCGGGTTGAAGTCCGGGACGCCCTCGAACTGCTGGGGGAAGGTCGCGTTCTGCTCCTCGCGCCAGACGATTCCGTCCTTCACGTAGGCATCGAGCGAACAGGTCGAGATGCAGTTGGTGCGCAGGTGGGAGACGTGCACGACGTCGTCCCAGGTCCACTGCTCGCGGTACACGTCCTCCCAGCCCCGGTACTCATAGGGACGGGACATGACCTCGCGCAGGCGCGTCTCGGCATCGACGGGGGCGAGGCGTCGCAAACCCGTGCGCGCCCGCACAGCGGTATCACTCATGGAGTCGTCCCCCTCGTGCCGAGCTCAGGCGTCGCCGGCCGTGGGCGCGTCGGGCGCGGCGGCCTGTGGGGGCTGTTCGGCCTCATCGGGCGATCCAGCCTCTGGGTGTTCAGCCCCCTCGGGACGCGCGGCCCCTTGCGGCTCGTCGCCCTTGGCGGCGCGCCCGGCGACCTTCTTCTTCTTCTTGCCCTCTGAGTCCCCCAACTTGTCGAGGTCGAGGTTCAACGACGGAGCAAACATGCAGACCCCCCTTGATGGTCATCGAGCGGGAAACGTGCACACAACTCACGATTTCCTCGCTACGCTTTCCAACATATAGGTGGGGGCATCGTGTGCCAAGGGTCTCGCAACGGTAATGGACGTGCCGTGCGTCACTCCCATCGGGGGACGGACACATCCACGATGGCGTTCGATAGACACCGCCGAACGAGAGCACAGGCGGTGATGACACCGCCGAACGAGAGCACAGGAGCGGCCAGGTGAGGACCCGCCACGACTCGGAGAGGATCGACCAGGCAGTGATCGACCAGGCAGTGATCGATCAGACAGTGACCGATCAGGCGCCGATCGGCGATGATGCCGCAGCCACCGAAGGCTTCCGCAGGCTCCCGATCGAGGAGTTCCGCATCACCGAGGAGCCCTACTACCTCCCGATCGCCAACGAGGTGGAGTTGTTCGAAGCGGCCTACGAGGAACAGATCCCGGTCATCCTCAAGGGCCCCACGGGCTGCGGCAAGACACGCTTTGTCGAGTACATGTCCTGGGAGATGCACCGCCACCTCGGTGACCGCGACGACGAGGGCGTGCCGCTCATCACCGTCGCATGCCACGAGGACCTCACGGCGTCTGACCTGGTCGGGCGCTACCTGCTCGAGAGCGACGAGACCCGCTGGATCGACGGGCCGATCACGCGTGCTGTGAAGTTCGGGGCGATCTGCTACCTGGACGAGGTGGTCGAGGCGCGCAAGGACACCACCGTGCTGATCCACCCGCTAGCGGACTACCGCCGGCTGTTGCCGGTCGAAAAGAGAAGTGAGCTGCTGGAGGCCGCAGACGGCTTCCTCGTCGTGTTGTCGTTCAACCCCGGCTACCAGTCGGCTCTGAAGGACCTCAAGCACTCGACCCGCCAGCGGTTCATATCCATCGAGTTCGACTACCCCACCCACGACCAGGAGGCGGAGATAATCGCGACCGAAGCGGGCTGTGGAACCGAACTGGCTGACAGCCTCGCGAAGCTCGGCGCGAAGGTGCGCAACCTGCGTGAACACGGCCTCGAAGAGGGCGTGTCGACACGCCTGTTGGTCTATGCCGGCAAGCTCATCGTTCGCGGCATCCCACCGCGGCAGGCCTGTGAGGCGGCGGTGGTGTGGGCCCTCACCGATGACGCGGAGGTCCAAGGTTCGATCGAGGAGGTCGTCTCCGCGATCTTCGCAGAGTGATACCCCGATGGTGCGACGGACCAACCACCCTGTGCCAGCGCCGGAACCGGATGCCCCCGAGCGCCATCGCGTGCAGCTCGAACGCCTCGGCGCCACATCTCCGAAGCTCGCGACCGCGTTCATGGACGTGGCTCCGGCGGTCACACAGCGAGTCGGACACGACAACGTGCGCAGGTGGGCCCGCATGGGTGAGGCGTTGGCGGTCGGCGGCTGGGCCAACCTCGGGCTGGCTGTTCGGTTCTTCGAAGTGAGCCCGGGACTGCTCGACCTCATCGACATCGACGCCCTCGGAGTGCTTGCCGACACCACGGTGCTGTTGGCCGCCAACCCGAGCGATCTGGCTTCGTGCTGCCTGCGCGATGCGGGCCGCGCCATCGGCGCGCTTCCCAGCGGTACCAGGCGCCCCTTCCTCGATCTGCTGCTGATCGTGGCCGCACGGTGCAGGGCAGACGTGGATCGTTGCCTCGAGCACACCCCCGCCCTGGTCGCAAAGCTGAGCGAGGAGGTCCAGGCGCCGCTGCTGGAACTGGCACGCCGTTGCGTGCACGCCGAGGGCTCCGGGTCGATCACCCTGTTCCACGACGCGATCGAGACCCTGGCCGGAACACCACCGGACACCCAGCGGGGCCTGACACAAGAAGCCGTGGCGCTCGAGCACGACCCCGGCGTGGCACTGGAGATGATCAGGGGTGCCACCGAGGTGCTCGACCGGCTCGGGGAGGAAGCCGCGCTCCGGTGGCGAAGCGCGGGCCGGGAGCTCCTCGGGGATCCCGGGGGCCACGACCGCGCCCGGAGCTGGTTCCGTGTCGAATCGGCAGGCGCACGGGAGCTTCTCTCAGAGCTGGCGGGAAGGGTGGACCTGGCGGATGTGGCACACCTGTTGGGTCTCTATGCGCAGGCGTTGTCGGGTCACGAGCTCGTGGTGCAACCGGTGGCGGTGCTGGCGGGCCGGGGCATCGGTTGGTCGGCCAACGGTCGCGCGAGCACTGATGGGACCTCGGTCTACCTGCCCCGACGGATCGACGTCTTCGATGACCACGAGGCGAACTTCGCAGCGTTCAAGGTGCACACGACCCTGCAGGCCACCCGGCTCACCCACGGTTCGTTCGACTACGTGGAAGGCCGTGACGGGACCTACCTTGCTGCGACCGGGCCATCGCGCAGAACCGACCCGCGACGACCGCCGATGCGGTCCCTGTTCGAACGCTTCGGGGACCAGCGCCTCATCAGGTGGCTGTTCGCCCTCGCTGAAGGAACCCGCATCGCGGCCTCGGTCGCTCGCGAGTACCCGGGCGTCGAACCGTGGCTGTTGCGCCTCCAGGAGCACGCTGCGTGCAATCGGCCTCCGCTCCCCCGACCGACACAGCGACAGCTCTTCGCGGAATCGCTGGTGATCGCGTCGCTGGGGTTCGCCGATCGCTGTCGCTCACCGGTGCCCACCGCCGCGCTGGAACTGATCGACCTGTTGTCGAAACCCGGTGCCACGATCCAGGACACTGCCGAAGCCGCTTCACGGCTGTACGGGATCGCTGTGGGGATACCCAACGTGCCGCCAGGTGCCCAGAGCCCTTCAGCGCCACAAAGCGATGCATCACGGGCCGAGAGCTCCGATAGCCCCTTCGATGCCCCCGAGCAGCCCGAGCTGCACGGGGATTACAAACCCGAGACCGTCCAGACGATGGACCTGCTCGACACCTCGGAGGACCCGGAGCGTCCGGCACTCACGCGAGAGGAACTGGAGGACCTACTGCGAGACAACCTCGAGTTAGAGGTCGAAGGGCAACCCCTCACCGACGCGGAGTTGGAGGTGATGCTCGACAACATGGAACGCGAGGCCGGTCCAACCCGCAACCACGCTCCCGAACCCGATGTCAGCGACCCCGACGTCAGCGAACCAGATGGCAGCGACCCCGACAGCGAAGCTGCAAGCGAGCTCGAGATCGCGGACGGCGAACCCGACGTGGGCGACCCTGCCGAGGAGGACCCTGCCGAGATGGAGGTCTCCTGGTTCAGATACGACGAGTGGGACTTCCGGGCCCACGACTACCTGTTGGGGCACTGCCGCGTCGGCGAACGCCCGGCGACCACCGGCGGGATAGCGGAATACCAGCGGTCCCTGGCTGAACACCACCGCCTGGTCGCGCAGACGCGGCGGCGCTTCGAACAGCTCCGTCCCGAGGCGTTCCAGCGGATCAACCGCCTCGAGGACGGCAGCGACATCGACCTCGACGAGGCGATCGCGTTCCACCTCGACAAGCTCGCGGGTGCCGGATCCCTCCCCCGCTTCTACACCCGGCGCAACAAGATCGTGCGTGACGTGGCGGTTGCGCTGTTGATCGACCAGTCGGCATCCACCCGCGAGCCCGCGGCACAGGAGTCCAAGCGCGTGATCGACGTGGTCCGCGACGCCACGGTGGTGATGGTCGAGGCCTTGGAGGCGACCGGTGACGCCTACGGCATCTTCGGGTTCTCCGGACACGGTCATGACGACGTCGAGGTCCACGTGGTGAAGGACTTCGAGCAGGTCTTCGACGACGGGGTGCGTGAGCGCATCGCCGGGATCGAACCCCGCGGGGCCACCCGGATGGGTCCCGCGATCCGCCACACGGTCACCAGATTGAACGAGTACCCGGCCAAGGTGAAGCTGCTGATCCTGCTCTCGGACGGACGACCCGAGGACGAGGACTACGGACCCGAACGTGGGGGGATCGACTATCCGCTGCACGACACCAAGCGGGCTCTGGTGGAGGCGAAGCGCCATCGGATCGAGCCGTTCCTCATCACCGTCGACAACGAGGGCAACGACTACCTCGCCCAGATGTGCGGGGACATCGGCTACGAGGTCGTGGCGGAGGTCCAGTCGCTCCCCCACCGCCTGCTGCGCCTGTACCGGTACCTCACCGCCGAATGAGCTCCGGCTCACCCACCGAGGTCCTCCACGCTGTCCACGTCGCGCGCCGAACCGTCGACCGGAACCTCGGTGACGAGATCAGCGAACCGCTCCATGAGTCTGCGGGCGCCCTCGTCGCCGGCGCTCGGTAGCTCGGGCCACAAACGGCGCTCGATGCGCACCGGGAGCCGACGTCGACCGTCGTAGGTGGCAACCGCGATCGGCGAGGCGGCCCCGGCAACGGCCCTCCATGCACCCGCGGTGACCCAGGGCATGTCACCGAGACCGACGACCATCGCACCGAGCGTCGTGGCCTCGAGAGCCCGGACCGCAGCGGCGATCGATCGGGCCCGGCCATTCGCCCAGTCCGACGCTTCGAGCACCGACACCCCGGGTGGCAACAGGTCCGAGAGCGGCTCGGCACCGGTGACGACGATGACCGGGCCGATCCCCGAGTCGACCGCTGCGTCGACTGCTCGGCGCAGCACCGGCGTGCCGTCGAGATCAGCGCGCAGCTTGTGTACGGGGCCTTCGAAGCGAGTGCCGGCGCCCGCAGCGAGGATCACGGCGGCGTTGCCGGGCGTCGTTGGATGGTCCATTCAGTGGATCGGACCGCAGGCGTCGCTCAACGAACCCCCGGGGCGTCCGCTGCGCGTCGCGATGATCTCGGCGCAGATCGAGATTGCGGTCTCCTCGGGGGTGCGGGCCCCGAGATCGAGTCCGATCGGCGCGTGGATGCGCTTCAGGTCCGCCGGGGTCGCGCCCGCATCGATGAGGTGTCGAACCCGGATCTCGTGGGTACGGCGCGAACCCATCGCGCCGATGTAGCCGGCGTCTCCGGCGAGCGCACCCATCAACGCTGGTACGTCGAAGCGCACATCATGGGTGAGCACGCACACCGCGTCACGCAGGCCGAGCTCGGATCGCAGGGACTCCCCGAGGCGATCTGGCCAACCGACCAGCACGCGGTCTGCCTGGGGGAACCGCGCCTCGGTGGCGAACACCTCCCGGGCATCGCACACGGTCACCCGGTAGCCCATCACCTTCGCCACCCGGACCAGGGCCGCGGTGAAATCGACCGCACCGAAGATCAGCATCTGGGGTGCAGGTGCGAAGGTCTCGATGAACACCGCAACGGCATCCTGGCCGGTCTCACCACTCGGTCCGTAGTGGCGTACGGTCGAACGACCCGCCGCGAGCTCGCCCAGCGCGTCGCGCTCCACGACGCGCTGCAACCCGGCGTCGGCCAGCTCACCCACGCACCCGGCATCGGCCCGCACGAGGATCCGACCGATTCCGTCGGGGCACTCCGTGACGCTCGCCAGGGCGACCGGTCGGTGCGCGCGGACTGCGGTCGCGAGCTCCTCGTAGACGCCATCGGGCCAATCGAGCTCCTCGATGAACAGGCGCACAGTTCCGCCGCAGGTCAACCCGACTGCGAACGCCTCGTCATCGGAGTAGCCGAAGGTCACCATGTGCGGATCGGCTCCATCGAGCACCTCCAGCGCAGCGGTCACCACCGCGCTCTCGACGCAGCCACCCGAGACGGATCCCGCCACCTCTGCGCGGTCGCTCACGGCCATCGCCGCACCGGCATCGCGTGGACCCGACCCGAGCGCCTCGACCACCCGCGCCAGCGCGACCCGCCGGCCCTGGGCACGGAAGCGGTCGATGTCGTCGAGTATGGCTCTCAATTCACCGCCTCAGCCGAGCAGTACCGGCCTCTGACGCTACCAGCTGGGCCGAGCGGAGCCGCCACGGCGCCCGGCGAAGTCCGTCCTCGAGGAGACCGATGCGCTCAGCAACAACGGGGAGCTCGGTCAGACCAC
>CAYVYG010000118.1:0-8893 GCA_964454385.1 uncultured Microthrixaceae bacterium | reverse complement strand
GAACCACACCATCAACATCACACCGACCATCAGGGCCGCGAAGGCCACCACGACCTTCAACAACACGATCAGCACCTGGGCGAGGCCGATCTCTCCTGAGAGGAGGGGGTCCATCAGCTCACCTCCATCCTCACCGCGCACACCGGGTCACCAACCGACACGAGCTCACCGGGATCTGCACCTTCGAGGTTGTGGTGCAACACCACCACGCCCCGGGGCACCGAGTCGTCGGGGCGTGCTGTCACGCTGATCGAGCCCTGTGCGGAGGTGATCCGCATGCGCGCGGAGCCCCCAACTCCCAGGGGCGCCGCATCGGCCGGGTTCATCAGGGCGACGGACTCCTCCGCGATGTCGACAGACGACGGAGATGCGACCACCATCGTCCCCCGGTCATACAGCTTGCGCGACACCACCAGGCGCAGACCGTAGGAGTCGGCCGCGGGCCGCGACGGGGGGTCCACCTGCGGCACCGGCAGCTCGCGATCGACCCCGGTGACCTCGCCGTCGCCGTCGGCCGACGCACCGGTGAACGAGGAGAGCTCGCTGCGCAGCGCGTCGATGGAGCCTGTCACCTCGACGCTGAGCCCACGGACACCGGCGATCCGTTCAGCCAGGGCCTCGGCGGTGGACCAATCAGCACGGGCGGTACCCGCAGATGTCACCTTCGCGGACAACTCCGTCACGCGTCCCTCGAGGTTGGTCGTGGTGCCTTCCACCTCTGAGAGCCCTGCGGCGGGGAACACGACATGCGCCTTCGCCGCACTCGCGTCCAACAGGGGTGTGACCGACACCACCAGACGCGCACCGGCGAGCGCCCGGCGCGCGAGCGAGCGGTCCGGGAAGTCACTCAGGGGATCGGCCCCGACCAGCAACAGAACCTCGATGCGACCGCTGGCCGCGGCGTCGAGGATGCCGGTGGCATCGAGGCCGCGGGCCTCGGGCACCGAAGACCATCGTCGTGGGACCGAGGCGCCCTCGAGAGGCTCACCGCCCGGCAGCAAGCCGGGCGCGAGGCCCGCTTCGAGCGCGCCGCGCACGTTGCCGCGGGGGAGCGCCACAAGGAACCGTGCGCCGGGCAGCCGGTCCCGCACATTCGCGAGCGCGGACACCATCACGTCGTGTGACTCAGCCAGGTTGGGGCGGCCGATCACGACCCTGAGATCGTCGCCGGCCTGCGCCAGTAGCTCGCTGGCCACCCTCATCTGTCCGCCCGGGTCGTCGCCTCCGGGAGGCGTACCGCCCAGGAGCCCGCTCAACACCTCGGGAAGCTCGCCGGGAGCGACGGTCACCCGGGCAGAGACCAACGAGCGCAGCCCGGTGCCGCGGGGGCCGACCTCTACGATCTTCACTCCGTCGTTGATGACCGCGTGGCGCAGCCGCAGGTAAAGCACCGGCAGCTCCTCGAGCGGATCGGGGCCGAGCCAGAGGATCGTGCCCCCCGCAGCGCACAGCTCGTCGATGGTGAGACCGGGTAGACCGAGCACCAGCTCCGCCGGTAGGCCGTCGCCGAGCTGAGCATCGCAGTTGTCGGTGCCGATGACGGACTTCGCCAGCTTCGCCCACGCGAAGGCACCCTCGTTGGTGCTGCGAGCGCCACCGATGAGCGCGATCGAGGAGGGCCCCCGGCTCTCCAGCGCGGCGGTGACAGCGCCGGTGACCGTGCCCAGCGCATCGCTCCAGCGAACCTCGGAGAGCTCGCCGTCCTCGCCGCGCATCATCGGCTCGACGAGGCGCTCGGAGCTGTTCATGGCCTCGTGTCCGAAGCGTCCCTTGTCGCACATCCAACCCCAGTTGACCGGATCGGAGTCGATCCCCTGGAACCGCAGGACCTGGTCCCGTGAGGCCTCGATCGTCATCCGGCAGCCGACCGAACAGCGTGTGCAGGTGGATTCGCTCTCGGTCAGGTCCCAGGGGCGGGCCTTGAAGCGGTAGGGCTTGGCCGTGAGGGCACCCACGGGGCACACCTGCACGGTGTTGCCCGAGAAGTAGGAGCTGAAGGGCTGGTCGGGGAACGTGTTGACCTGGGTCGCGGAGCCACGGTCGATGAAGTGGATCAGCGGGTCACCGGCCACCTCGTCCGCGAAGCGGGTGCAGCGGTCACACAGGATGCACCGCTCGCGATCGAGGTAGATCGTGTGGGAGATCGAGATCGGCTTCTCGTAGTGACGCTTCTCCTCCACGTAGCGAGACTCGCCGGGACCGTAGGAGTAGGTCTGGTCCTGCAGGGGGCACTCGCCGCCCTTGTCGCACACGGGGCAGTCGAGCGGATGGTTGGCCAACAGGTACTCGAGCACACCGTCCTGGACCTTGGTCACGGTGTCGCTTCGGGTGTCGACCACCATGCCATCTGTGACCTGGGCCATGCAGGCCGGCTGAAGCGCCGGACCACGCCCCGAGTCCACCTCGACCAGGCACATGCGGCACATGCCCACCGGGTTCATCCGCGGGTGGTAGCAGAAGCGGGGTATGAAGGTGCCGTTGCGGTCACACGCGTCGATCAGCAGATCACCGTTCTGGACGGTGTAGGTCTCGCCGTTGACGGTTATGTCGACTGGGTCGGTGATCTCGATCGGTTTCGGGGTCTCCTCAGCCATCGTCCACCCCCGCTGTGCTGGCCGACCCGGTGTTGGCGGACCCAGGGCTGGCGGACCCAGGGCTGGCGGACCCAGGGCTGGCGGACCGGGTGCCGACGGGCCCGGCGGCAACCGGCTCGCTGAGCACCGGTTCGCTTCGCACCGGGATCGGGTCGCGCAACTTGATGCGGTCGGTGAACTCGCTGCGGAACCGGCGGACCGCGGAGGTGATCGGAGCGACCGCGGAGGGCCCGAGCGGACAGATGGTCGTCTGGCGCGGCGGGAACGGCACCGCCTCGAGGCCGTTCGCCTCGTCGGAGGCCACCGGGTAGGGCCCCGGCGAGATGTTGTCACCGACGTCGAGCAGCAACTCGATGTCGCTCGGCCGGCCGTGGCCGTCGAGGATCCGCTGGAGGATCTGTTCGGCCCAGGTCGTGCCCTCACGGCACGGGGTGCACTTGCCACACGACTCCCTCGCGAAGAACCTCACCAGGCGCAGGCAGGCCCGCACCGCATCGGTCGAATCGTCCATCACGACCACGGCGCCAGAACCGAGCATCGAGCCCTGTGGCCCGACCTCACGCGCCTCGAGAGGCAGATCCAGGTGCTCGGGGAAGAACCACGGCGCCGATGCTCCACCGGGGATGAACATCTTCAGCTCGTGGCCGTCGCGGATGCCGCCACCGTAGAGATCGGACTCGATCAGGTCCCTGAAGGTGGTGGTTCCCTGGGGCACCTCGAACACCCCGGGGTTGCGGACGTGTCCCGAGAGCGCGATCAGCCGGGTGCCCGGCGAGCTGTCGCTGCCGACGGAGCGGAAGTCGCTGACGCCATGGTTGAACAACCAGGGGAGGTTGGACAGGGTCTCGACGTTGTTGACCACCGTCGGGTACATGTACAGGCCCTTGGCGGCTGGGAAGTAGGGCGGCTTGAGCCGCGGCATCCCGCGCCGGCCCTCGAGGGACTCGAGCAGCGCGGTCTCCTCACCGACGATGTATGCCCCCGCGCCCCAGGTCAACACGATGTCGACGCTGAAGTCGGTGCCGACGATGTTGCGGCCGACCAGGTTCGCCTCGTAGGCCTCGTCCAGTGCCGCGGCTATGCGCTCCTGGGCGTGCGCCATCTCTCCCCGGACGTACAGGAACACCTGGGCGGCGCCGATCGCATACGCCGCTATGAGGCATCCCTCGATGAGCTGGTGCGGATCGCGCTCCATGAGCACACGGTCCTTGTAGGTGCCCGGCTCCGACTCGTCGCCGTTGACCACCAGGTAGCGGGGCCACACCCCGGGAGGGCAGAAACCCCACTTGACCCCGGCGGGGAACCCGGCGCCACCGCGACCCAGAACCGTTGCCTCCTTCACCATCTCCCCGACCTCGGACGGGCTCTGGCGAAGCGCCTCGCGGATGGCTTCGTATCCGGTGTAGGAACCGGTGCTGCGGTAGCCGTCGATGGTGTGGCCACTGGGCTCGTCGAAGCGCGACGACACGATCCTGGGAGTGGAGCCCGCGACTCCGGTCGTGGTCCCGCCGAGGCGGCTGAGCAGATCGCTCATCAGCTCTCCCTCGAATCGGGGCCTGCCGATGCGGTCGCCGCGGCCTCGGCCTCAGCGCGCTCGATCCAAACCGGAACCCCCTGGACCTCGGGCGCGGTGATGTTGGCGATCCTGTCGGGACCCAGCTCCTGGCGCCGCTTCGCCAGCTGGCCGTGGGGCGGGATCGTGTCGTCGAGCTCGCCGGCACGGAGCTGCGCGATCAGCTCGTCGAAGGAGTCGGGATCGACCCGGTGGAGGTACCGGTAGTTGACCTGGACCGCCGGGGCCTCGGTGCACGCCGCGACGCACTCCACGTCCTCGAGGGTGAACATCCCGTCGGGGGTCGTTCCGCCGCTGCGGATCCCGAGGGTCTCCTCGGCGTGTGCGAGCAGCTCCTCGCCTCCCAGGAGCTGACAGGAGATGTTCGTGCAGACGTTGATGCAGTACCGCCCGACCGGGTGCAGCTTGAACATCTCGTAGAAGCTCGCGGTGCCGAGCACCTGCGCCGGTGTGCAGCCGATCAGCTCCGCGATGTGGATCATCGCCTCCTGCGAGAGCCAGCCGTCCTGTTCCTGGGCGAGATGGCACAACGGGATCAGCGCCGAGCGCGGGCGCGGGTAGCGGGCGATGATCCGGCGCGCGAGCTCGGTGTTGGCTTCATCGAGGCGCGCCATCAGCGGTCCACCCCTCCCATGATCGGATCGACCGAGGAGATGACCGCGACCGCATCGGCTATGAACGCGCCCTCCATCATGTGCGGGTAGCTCTGGATGTTCGCGAAACTCGGGTCGCGCATGTGCATCCGGTAGGGCTTGGAGGTGCCGTCGGAGACGATGTAGACACCGAGCTCGCCGCGGGGGCTCTCGATCGCCACGTACGCCTCACCCTCGGGCACCTTGAAACCCTCGGTGTAGATCTTGAAGTGGTGGATGAGGGCCTCCATCGACTCGTCGATCCTCGCCCGGGGAGGAGGCGTCACCTTCTTGTCCTGGATTCGGTAGTCACCACCGGGAATCTTGTCGATGATCTGGCGGACGATGCGAATCGACTCACGGATCTCACCGAGGCGGATCGCGTAGCGGTCGAAGCAGTCGCCGTAGGTTCCCACGAGCACGTCGAAGTCGACCTCGTCGTAGCGCAGATAGGGCATGTCGCGACGCAGGTCCCAGGCGGCCCCGGTGCTTCGCAGGGTCGGACCGGTGATGCTCAGCGACAGGCACTCCTCGGTGGTGATCACGCCGATGCCCTGGAGACGCTTGCGCCAAATGGGCTGGTCGGTCATCAGGACGTCGAACTCCTCGAGACGCCCCGGTATCGGCTCGAGCACGCGCTCGAGGTGCTCGCGCCAACCGTCGGGAAGGTCTGCCGCGACACCGCCCGGGCGGATGAAGTTGTGGTTCATCCGCAGTCCGGTGATCGTCTCGGTGAAGCGCAGCACCTCTTCGCGCTCACGCCACCCGTAGAGCATCATCGACACCGCACCGAGGTCCATGCCGTTGGTGGCGAGGAACAACATGTGCGACGCGATCCGGTCGAGCTCGCACAGCAGCATCCTGATCCACTGGGCCCGCTGCGGAACCTCGATGCCCAGCAGCTGCTCGGTCGCCAGCGAGAAGGCGAGCTCGTTGAACAACGGTGCCGCGTAGTCCATGCGGGTCACGTTCGTGGGACCCTGCAGGTAGGTCAGCGTCTCGCCGGTGCGTTCCATGCCGGTGTGGAGATAGCCGATCACGGGCTTCGAGCGCACGATCTGTTCGCCGTCGAGTTCGAGCACCAGGCGCAGCACCCCATGGGTCGACGGATGCTGGGGGCCCATGTTCATGATCATCCGCTCGCCGAGACCCTCCTCGGTGGGCTGTTGGTAACCCGAGCGCTCCTCGGCCTCGGTCTCGGTCAGCCGAAGCACCGCCTCGTCGGCCACGAGCCTGGCGCGAGCCTCGTCCAGAGCCCCCAGGTCGCTCAGCGGTTCACCGCCGAGAGGTGCTCGCGTGTCCTGAGCGGTCATCGGCGCAGCCCCCTCGGAGCCTTGAACTGCACCGGTATGTCCCCTGTCGGTGAGTCCTTGCGAAGCGGGTGCCCCACCCAGTCGTCGGGCAAGAGGATCCGGCTGAGCCCCGGATGGCCCTCGAAGGTGATCCCGAACAGGTCCCAGGTCTCGCGCTCGTAGCCGTCGGCGCCGGGATGGATCTGCGCCAGCGAGGCCAGAGTGGGATCATCGCCGGGGACCTGCACCCGCAGCCGCAGACGGCGCCTCAGGGTCGGGTCGACGAGTTCCACCACCACCTCGAAGCGCTCCGGCCCGACCCCCGCCGGGAGGTTCCGCTCCGCGCCGTAGGTCAGGTAGTCGACGCCGCAGAGGTCCACGCAGAGCCAGTAGCCCTCGCTGCGCAGGTCCTCCACCAGCTCGATGTACTGGTCACGGCTCGGATGGAGGATCACCTGGCCTCCGTTCCGGGTGACAGGCACACCGTGGAGCCGCTCGACCTCGGGAACCTCGACCACGGGATCCTGGGAGTCATCGGGCTCGTCGGCCCTGTCGGCCTCGGGCTCACCGTTCACTTGTCGTCTCCGCCCCGGCGATCCGTTCCCAGGTCGAAGTGCCCGGGTTCGTGACCTGACTGTTCCGCCGGATCGCTCGTGGAACCGTCAGCAGGCTCGGCCGTGACTGTGCCGGCGGGCTCGTTAGGCGCGACCGCAGCGGGCTCTCCCACAGTGCCGCGCTCAGCTCCACCGATCGAGACCCCGACGGGTTCGCGCGCACCGGTGGGCTCTTCGATGTGGACCCCTGCGCCACCGCCGCCCTCGTCGCGCCGACGCAGGATCTCACCTGTCTCGATCAATCCGTGCAGGGTGACGATCGCGTGCATGAGGGTCTCGGGGCCGGGAGGGCACCCCGGTGCGTAGACGTCCACGGGGACCACCGTGTCGACGCCCTGCACCAGCGCGTAGTTGTTGAACATCCCTCCGCTGGATGCGCACACACCCATCGAGATGACCCACTTGGGGTCGACCATCTGGTCGTAGACGTTGCGCAGGATCGGGGCCATCTTCTGGGAGACCCGGCCCGCGACGATCATGATGTCGGCTTGGCGTGGGGAGGCCCGGAACACCTCCATGCCGTAGCGCGCCATGTCGTAGTGGGGCCCGCCGGTGGCCATCATCTCGAGGGCGCAACAGGCGAGACCGAAGGTCGCCGGCCATGACGAGCGCCGGCGCGCCCAACGCACGAGGTCCTCGAGCTGACCGGTCAGGAAGTTGTGCTCGAGGCCGGCGAAGCCCTCGTCACGGATGTCGCTGACGAGCCCCATCAGGCCGCCTCCGGATCGGACGAACCGGTGTCCCCACCAGCACCCTCGCGCCCTGCGGCACCGACGGCGCGCACGGTGCTGCGAGCGGTGCGCGCCGGATCTTCGGCTGCCGTGCGGATCGTGTTGCGGCGCAGGTGCTGGGCGGGACCCCAGTCCAGCGCGCCCTTGGAGATGAGGAACAGCAACGACTCGAACAGGGTCAGGGCGAAGATGAGGATCGCGACCACCCCGAACGAGCCGAGGTCGTCGAGGGCCGTTGCGAACGGAAAGAAGAAGACCGTCTCGATGTCGAACACGATGAAGATCATCGCGACGAGCATGAAGCGCACCGGGAACCGCTCAGGGTTCGGGGTGATGCCGAGTATCCCCGATTCGTAGGGAGCCACCTTGGTGGGTGTCGGACGAGGCGGGTTCAACAACCTCGACGCGAAGAAGCTGATACCGGCGAAGAGCCCCGCCAGCACCATGAGCGCGAGTATCGGCAGGAACTGGGCCATGTCAGGTCACGCTCGCGGGATCCCAGTCGGCACGGGTCTGCATCGCCAGCTTGTCGCGGCTGTGGAGCATCCATGCGGCCACGGCGAAGATGATCCCGGTGAAGATCGTGAACAGGGCGGGTATCAGTCTGCGGTTGCCGAGGTTGCGCAGCAGAACGACGGTCACGATGTCAGCGTTCTCGTCGATCTGCGGCGGCGGCGGAGCCTCCCCCGGAGCGACCGTCTGGGGTACGTTCTTGCGCACCGTGACCGCAGCGTAGAGAGGCGGGTTCTTCAGCTGCAGCGTGGTGAGCACGCGGTTCCAGGCCTTGGTCAACAGGTTGTCCTCACCGGGTATGGTCTCGGGCTCGGCACCCGCTTTGCCGCCGGTGAAGTAGACATCGAGCACCGTGTAGGAGCCTGCGGTCTGGTCACCGAAGGCGTCGTTGGCCACGAGGGAGGCATCGGCTGCAGCGACGGCATCGCCACGGCGCGCATCGGATTCGGGCAGGATGCGCCAGTCCCCGAGGATCTCGTCGAGCTTCTTCTTCTGATCGGGGATCAGCGTCACCAGCTGGGTGAGGCTCTCGGGCACGAAGCCCTCACCCTCGGCGGCTTCGATGCGCTCCTTGATCTCGGGATCCTCATCGACCAGGCGCGCATAGACCTCCTCGGGATCGGGCAGGTCCTCGGTGCGCGGCAGACCCTCGACCACCTCGGTGGCGACCGGGTCGTCGCGGCTGAAGTTGATCTCGGTCTCGATCCAGGACGGGTCCGTGCCGCGCAGGCCGATGCCGTACATCGTCCAGATCGCGCCCATCGCGAAGCACCACCCCGACAGCGCCGCGATGGTGATCAGGAAGCCCTGACGGAACCCGGTGTTGGTCGACACGATCAGGTAGACCGAACCGACGAGCACGAAGACCCCGGTCGCGACTACGAGCACACCGCGGATCGCGGGGTCGAAAGCTATGGCTGCGAGTACTGACATCTTGGTCCTGT
>CAYVYG010000117.1:0-8929 GCA_964454385.1 uncultured Microthrixaceae bacterium | reverse complement strand
AGAAGGATAATCCTGATAGATTCGTTTTAGAAATGAAATGGTGCGAGAGAGGGGAAATCGCACCCACTAATTAAGGCCTTATAAAGCCCCTGATAGTCTGGTTCGTAATTTTGGAAATCCCTAATCTTGGTACAGAGTCTTGGACTATTGGCGGTTGAGGTATTATAGATAGCCTTTTGCGCGGAGTACCTTCCTTTATCAACATTATGCTGTTTAAATCACAGAAATAGCTTACATCATGAAATATAGACTTTTAAATATCAAAAAACGGTTGTTTCTAACTCTGGCTTATTTAAAAACATGTTCAACCCATGAATCTTTAAGCTACATTGTTATTGTGTATATATAATATGTAAGATGTTGTAATTCCTTTTATGATTGCGGGTGCTTAGGATGCAATCAGTTGAAATAGACAAAATCGGAATTGATCGACATCAACAACTGAGAATTATCTTTATGACCTATATCCCGATATTTGAAGTTAGGTATTAAATACCTTCTTTTTAAAAGAAACCCATATTCGTATTTCTTCCATTGGGTAAGAGGAACGAGAAACCGATACAGTTAAATTGTTTAACATCAGATTGAAAAGTATTCGCCATGACTTTGAGCTGTCTATTGCCCCCCTCTGAAACGCTAGAGAGTCATCGTAGTATAGTCCAGATAGTAAGCAAAAATATTTTCCATCATATAGTCAAAAGAATCAAGTAGCCAATGTCTATTCGATTCTTTTGCCTGACCCGTTACCATTCTGCCCATGTTTCATTTTTCGCAAGAAGCTTTATGCCTCCAGATTAAACAGTCCCTGTAACAAATTCTGAAAGCGGTTTGCCCCACATTGTTTTCGCATTTCCGGCTTTTCAATAATCCGGATTCAAGATCAACAGACAACTACTTTTCCTCAACTGTATATTCTGAAACCAATTCTGTAGCCCTTTTCGAAACTTTTTACCACCCTCGAGTTCATAAACAGCATGATTATTGTTTCTTTTAGCCATATCAGATACCCACCTACCGACGGACACACATCTCATATGGGTGAAGTAATGTGTGTCCGTCGGTTGATCAAACCCTTAGGTAACATATGGTGATGTTGTATTGGCTTATATAGCACAGAAGTTACACCAGTTAATATGTTTATTCTCTACTCTTACCCATTATTATCCCCATGAAAAGATGCGAATGATATGTTTGTGATTAGGGAAGAAAGTCAGATTCTAGATTTAATCCAGATTGTTTTATCAGAAAATCTGTCTCCAATTCTACACTCGTTACAATACAGAAACGTAACCTTGTCCCGATAAGGATATATTCTGTCCTGTTTGGCCTCAACTTTCCAAATCGGAAAAATTGATTGTGCAGCCATTAAAAAACCGATAGTCTCCATATGGTCTTCGAGAACAAATGTCAGGACAACGGTCTTCTTCACTCTTCCAATCCATCCTCCAGCCTTTGGTAAACCATCTTCTTCAAATGGTTCCGTATGAATATTTCCTTGGTCTGAATTTACGGATTCGGGAATGTGAAAGCTGACCTGACTAATCTAGCAGCGGGTCTAGGATGCGAGAAGTATTGCTCTAAGAGTTTTGACCATTATGTATGCCAGAAGAAACAAGAGGGTTCACTGTGAAGTTTAGGAGGCAATAGAAGAGCATATATAAGTTGCAAGTCTTACGTAGTTTTAAGATAACTGAATATTATGCTGTATTGCGAACGTTGTGAAACCGTGGCACGATTTATCTATATATCACGTTAAGGGGGTTGCATAAGGCGGAAAGAGCCAAAAAGTTTAAATATCCCTTCGCAGAGAATAATTCAAGAAGTCATAGTGCCCTTTTGGATTGCATCCCAAATATCTTTCCAGCGCAATACACTCGAAGGAAATTACCGAGATTCTTGGACCAAACAATCTATCTTAGGGAATAGGCTTGGAATAGCTATTGTTATGATGGAACAAAACAACCTGACGATCTTAGAAACCACAATCAGATTCTTGTGAGTATTGTAATGTGTCATTCAAAGCTGAATGAATCTCTGAGTGAGAACCTCAGTGTATATGGTACCCGTCTAGATTTCAACAGATGCTCTCCTTGAAAAGTATCCTGTCTATCGCCCTAAATAAAACCGTTCATATGAATCAAGGTTCTTCACATCTACTCAGATTTTTACTCTTAAGCAAATCAAGTTTTTTGTTCATTTCTAAATATCCAAATGACCTCTTACTGCAAAAAGAATTTAGACAAAATCTGTGATAACGAGGAAATATGGATGAATGACTGTGAGTATTACTTAAGCTTCTTCATCAAAGTCCGAAGATATTCCCCTGCTGAAAGAACCGAAAGGTCTGTTTCTTTCTTTGAAGATACAGATGATGCATACGATTTTGCCTCTCATCTATACTCCAAACATTTTCCTGAGCAAATCGAAAATTGGAAAAACATTGGAATCTGATCTTCTGTGCCTTGGAGAACTATCTTGAAGATCCTTCAGGTAACAGCTGCAACAATTCTATATATAAGGAACAGGTCCAGCAGATGCGAGAGACATTAGGTATAATTAAATATGAAATGGGGGTGGTCCGATACCGACAATGATCCTTCGTTAATTCATGAGATTGTCCTCAAACAGATCGGATCAGAAGAAGCAGATGTCATATTTTATGAAAATTTTTTCGATGATTTTGCCCTAAGTCTGAAATCGCCAGAATATATTCAGATATCTTACGGTGGTAGGGTCCTTATGTCTTTTTATCCAACGATCTGTTTCTCATTTGATGAGGGGTTTGTAAGAATGGAAAACACAAGAGCCTCTGACATACAAAATGACGAGGAATAATTGGAGGTTTTTCTTCCGAGATTCAACAATAGTTAATGAACAGATGGCTTCAGCATGAAATTCATGAATCGCTTTGTGACCTCCTTGTTGATGGACATATTCTCTTCCTTCCTCTGAGGCAGATATAGACATCCAGGGCAACCATCTTTGCATTTACAGTTATTTACGATATAAGCCGCTTTTTCAAAAACATCATCGAATGTAATATACAGGGCATCGGTCAGTCCGATTCCGCCATCGAAGTTGTCAAATATGAAAATGGCAGGAGTCTTGGTCTCGGGATGCATGGCCGAGGTCTTCCCGTCGATATCTCTTCGATCGCACATTATGAAAAGGGGCGAAATCCCAAGCAGGGCATGTTCGATACCCACCAAACCAGAATAGAAAACCGACTCATCCTTATTTTTTAGTCCGGCAAATCCATTTTCAAATTCAATCCACATACCTGTCGTATCGATGGATGTGGAGGGAAACTCTTCGTTATGTATTTCCAGAACCTGATCATCCTTGATGACCTTATATCCTAGGATATGCTTGGTGACGGTGAGCGTCCCCTTACACAGGGAATAATGTTTGTCCGAGTATACTATCCGCTCTTCCTCTTTGATGTTGGAGACGCTGATCTCCTTCATGGTTTTGGTGTAGTAGTCCACATCTTTTCTCATTACGGTGATAGCCTGGAGGCTCTCATTCACCTCTTTGACAAGGTACTGTTGTCCCATATGAATCCATACTGCATTTGGATGTGCTTCATCATATACCTTGTCACGTTCTATCGTTTCAAGGACTACACCATTGCAGATAACCTTGAAGGAACTGTTCATATCGGAGTCGGTAAGAGAGACGAGCTCTGGAGCCCTGGTCTTTCCAGAGTAGACCCATCCCCTGGGCGTTGGACTTACCAGGTATTGATGGTGAAGAGCTTCCAGAATCTCCATTAGTTCATCTTCATTTCTACAGAAATAGGGATAATCCCTTTCGACCTTGATGGGCATCTCTGCAGAAGCGCAAAGGATATGTCCAAAAAGAATATGTGGATTACGTTCATCGATTATGGCCTTTTCCACATTCGCTCCGAAAATGGTTTCGGGGTTCTTCATAATATATTGGTCAAGGGGATCCTCCATTGCTATGAGGATGGCTAAGGAGTCTTCCTTTCCACGGCCGCACCTCCCTGCCTGCTGCCATGTGGATGAGATGGTCCCGGGATATCCTGCCAGGATGACGGCATCCAGAGATCCGATATCAATTCCGAGTTCGAGAGCATTGGTGGAGACAACACCCCGTAAATCTCCTTTCTTGAGACTCTGCTCTATCTCCCTACGTTCACCAGGAGTGTAGCCTGCCTTATAGGCTATTACCTTGTCTGCAAGATCGGCCAAATTCTTCTTATTCAGAGAACCTTTGGAAAAGTAGGTTATCAGTTCTGCCATCTTTCTGCTGCCAACGAAACAAAGGGTCTGAAGGCCCTGGGTTACAGATAGGTGGAAGAGTCTGAGAGTTTCATTTGAAGAAGACAAGTAGTATTCCAGATCCTCCATGAAGGGGTTGTACAGGGCGAAATGCTTCAGGGATTCTGGGGCTCCGCTCTTATCGATGAGGCTGAACGAGTCTTCCTGCGTGAGTTTCTCTGCAAATTGGAGGGCGTTTGCGATGGTGGCCGAGGACAGGACAAACTTCGGTTTACCTCCGTACCAGTTGCATATCCTCTTTATCCTTCTAAGAAGAAGTGCTATATGAGATCCGAAGACTCCTCTGTACATATGGGCTTCGTCGATGATTATATATTCAAGGTTCTCCCAGAATTCCTTCTTCCATTTGTAATGGGTTCCAAGACAATGGTGAAGCTCGTGAGGGTTTGTCATTATGAGCCTCGACCTGAACCTTATGGTACCCCTCTGAGACTGGGGCGTATCTCCATCATATATAGCTGGGTTGACCTTTATTTCCAGAGCCTTCTCCAGGGCAAGGACTGATTTCATCTGATCGTTAGCAAGGGCCTTTCTCGGATAGATGTACATGGCCCGGGCTTTCTTGTTCTTGATCATACTGTTCAACACTGAGAGGTTGAAGATCATGGTCTTTCCGCTTGCCGTCGGAGTGGTGACTATTATGTTCTCCCCAGCCAGACACCTCTTTATTCCTTCCGCCTGATGAGAATAAAGACTTATGTTGTTTTCCTGAAGATAGGAGACGATCTTAGGGTCCAGATCCTGGGGAATGGGTCCATAGACTGCATCTACAGGACTGTTCTGCCAGATATGAGAGACCCTTTGGGAGAAATGTTTGTTCATTTTCAAGGATTTAAGCACAGCGTTAACTTTTGACATTGAACCACTCTTTGCACAAGTAGGAATATATGTTGGCAAGATGTACCACGTCCAGCCGATTATGTTCGATAATGGGCACCAGGGGCCCGGGATTGCCCTCTCTCAAGTAGGTATCGTAGAAGTGAGGAACATAGGCCCCGGGAACGTCATCGTCCCTCTCAGCTCCTACCAGATGAGCCTCTATGGTCTTGAGCTTGCAGTCTGGAAGGGAGTCCTTCCATCTTCGCCTGCAGAAATGCATGAGATCGAAATGGGTTATGTCATGGGCTTCGGGGATCCCATTATAGGCAAAACGTCCGTCTATGAAGGGAACATCAAAACTTTTTCCGTTATATGTGAAAAGTGCTTTTTTCGATCTGAGGTGGATCAGGTATGATTGAAGGGCCGCGTATTCCTCCTTGATGTCTCTGAGAAGATACTGATTTACCGTTATGATCCCCTCGGACATCTCGCCCACTCCGATCAGAATGAGCGGGACTCCTGCAAGTCCAAGAGTCTCTATGTCCATGAACAGAAGATCTTTTTCGTCGATCAACCCAGAAAGGGCCAAGACTGAAGGATCCGAAGCCGACTGAACCAGGCCGCTTACACAATCTACCATGTCGCAGGGATCCTCATCGAAGAGTGAAACGATCTCTTGAGCGGAACTGCCATAACGGGAATGTTCAATGAGATCTGAAAGGGTGTTATATCCCTCTGTTTTGAGCTTCATTTCATAGTGGGGACCTATTCCACGGATGAGCTTAAGGTTAGACATTACATAATCGCGACACAATTCACCACAGGGCCTAGCAAAGAGACCTTGATTTTCTGATTGTATGTGGAAACAGCTCTCCCCATCAATAACATGTAGCAGACCTTGGGGAAAGATCTGTTCGAGAGTTGTTCCTTTGTATTTATCAAGCAACTTTTGAAGAAGATGTTTCGTCTGTTCTTCTTCATTCCCATGGGAAAAGACAGCCGGTCTTGGATTGCTAAATATAGGATCTTGGTATATAGGGTCTGCTTCGAGGAGCTTTGGGGTTCCTATATCTTTTTTTACCTCTGCGTCATAATTCTTTTCATCTTTGCTTTTCCAAAGTTCCGCCAATCTTGAAAATAAACCCAAGGATATGCCCCCAAACGTTCAAATCAACTTGGCATCTTCTCCCGGAATCATTCAGAGGAAAGAAGAAGTCTGTTATTGTCGGTGACTAGACTGGATTGTCGTTACATCGTTCAAAGATCATGCAAGAATCTAACTTGCTAGCCGATTCTTTGATGGTTTCCATTTTAGCAATTCTTTCGTATTTCAATTGGATTACTTTGGGGGAACAAGTCACGATCATTCTTTCTGGATAAATTCCCGATTAACTATCTTCACACCCTGTTTCATTCGTAGAGACTATAACCCCTGATATGCGTAATGGAAGCAGCCATCGAACTCATCCTGGTAAGATGGCTGCCCTTGAAAAGTCCGATAGTTAATATCTGGGAAGATGTGTTTGGGGTTTAGCCCTTTGGTGGATATTGATCTTTCCCATGGCTATCTTTGGAACTGATTTTGCCATCCCTGTTATGAACGACCAGCTCGCTACCCTGATTCTTACTAATCTGTCTTGCGACTTTTACGGCTTCTGCCTTCGTCGGTGTTATTTTTGTCGCTTTGCTGTTGTTTTCCCCTTTGACGGCCCATTTGTTCCCCGAAGGTACTACGTGCTGATTTTTGCTTCTGGACATATTTAACACCTCCAGTGTCATATCTATTTACTAAAGATAGGAACTCACTTTAGGAATCAAGGATTTCATGGAAGAATAAGGAATATCTTTGTCATGCTGGAGTCTACCTACGACAATACCGGGATGCCGCTTGATGGCAGCAGCAAATTCGATGATTCTCCCTCTTGTGAATCGCCCATTACATCTATTACGAAAAGCTTGAATATCTTCATTCGGGATTAACAGGTTTTGGGCAAATTCATCAGCTTCACTTTCCCTTTTATCCGAATCTGCCTTGTTATCAATTGAATCAAAGAAATCTCTTTTATGGTCATGGATAATATGCCCCAACTCATGGAAGAGAGTAAACCAGAAATTGTCAATACGATCATATCTTAATGTAAGCCCTATTACGGGTCTGTCATTTTCGTAAAAGACTGCTCCGTCCAGGTACGTCTTCTGGAAATGAGGGATAACGACAAATCCAACTCCGATGTCTTGGAGAATACTTCGAAGATTGCATATTTGCGAAACATCAGATGTGATTTCCAGAATTTT
Organism: uncultured Microthrixaceae bacterium; assembly: GCA_964454385.1. Taxonomy (GTDB): domain Bacteria; phylum Actinomycetota; class Acidimicrobiia; order Acidimicrobiales; family Microtrichaceae; genus JAMLGJ01. The sequence continues at coordinate 1,508 of CAYVYG010000117.1, read as the reverse complement.
GTCCAACCTTTTCCTGATTTGCTGTTTCGAAGAGATAGCAATACTCTGTTTTCTGGCTTCATGGCGAGCCAAGGTTATCCATGCTTGAAGTCCCCGCTGGTCAGGTTCCCATACGGGAGAATGCCTGGCCACGAGAGGGAGATTCTCTCCTATGTCTTCGATTCTTGAAACTTCATAAAGCTCACACACTTGGGCTTCAAGGGTCTCGATAGGTGTATTTTTATCATGAATCAAATAACCGCGCTTGGTCAGTTCATTAACAGGAACGAGATCATATATTTGGGCTTTCCGGCTTATGTCGTTACTGCCATTGTTGTCCTTTCTTTTCTCTGCAAGAAAAAGTTTGTATCTGGAATCTAGCCTGAGCCAGAAACTAGCATCGATCCCCAATGCAGATTCCAGATCCATAGCTGTTTCCGGAGTAATACTTTTTGTTGCTTTTATAATACCGGAAACAACCTGTTCAGGCCTTCCCATAATCTGGGCGAGGTCTTTCTGTGCCCAGTTCCGTGCAGCTAATTCCCTGGCAAGAATATTGCCAGGAGATGAAACTCTGAAAGGTTTGAATTTCTTGTTCATGCCTGTTTCCCCCTAGTGGTAATCTCTAACATCGTAAATTACCAACTTGATCCCACTTTTTCCTTTTTCCCTCTTTACTATCAATCTCCAGCCATTTTCTAACGCAAGAGAATGAAAACCCTTAAGAACCCCCTTTAGTTTTTCGTAATGGAGAGATACGAACTGCCTAAGCATCAATTCCGACTCGCAATCTGTAATAATATCCATTACTTCAAAGAAAGCATTAAAGAGCTTTGTATTTCCTATAAACAATTTATTGTTTGTTTCACCCGTTTCATACAGTCTTTCAAGATCTTTATTTGCAAAATCAAATTCCATGGACATCTCCTGATAACATACGATTCATAAATAATATGAACCGTTACCTCGTATTATAGCAGATTTATAAATTAATAGCATATCTGAATCTCTAAAATTATAATTGAAGACAAGTAACAAGCATTAATATCTTCACAACAGGGGAAATAGCTGGAAGAGAAATATATCTACATTTTCGATGGAATCCGGTAAGGACATGTCCAATTATGAATAACGAGAAATTCAATCTATATTGCAGGTGGAATCCAGCCCTTCACAGATATTTTTTATCCCTTCAAGAGCCGACTGAAGGTCTTGGTATATCTCCTGGGCTAATTCCTCCGGACTCGGAAGATTATCCGGATCGTCAATACTGTCATCCTTAAGCCATGTAATATCAAGATTCACCTTGTCCCTTTTAAGGATCTCTTCGTAGGTGAATTTTCTGAACCTCTCGGTTTCCGCCCGCTGGAACCTATTGTCAGGATTATAGCATCGTACAAAATCTTCAAGGTGATCATACTTCAAGGGATTCTGTTTCATGGTGAAATGCATGTTTGTCCCGAGGTCATAGATCCATACGTCTTTAGTCCATGGATCCTCACTTGCGGACTTACGATCAAAGAATATTA
>CAYVYG010000116.1:0-8962 GCA_964454385.1 uncultured Microthrixaceae bacterium | reverse complement strand
TGGTCGATCAGGCCCGCAGAGCGCAACCCGCGGACATGTGCCCGCGAGCACTCGATGTCGCTGCGGATCAGCCGCTGGTCGTAGCTGAGGCTCTCGGTGAACGCCATCAGTTCCTCGGCGGGACCCGTGGCGAAGCGGCCGTGCCAGAGCTGGCCGCGATCGCTCTGGGGGGCCTCTGGCGGGGGCTCGGAGCTCATCGCGATCCGGGTCCCTGGATCCCCGACCAGGTCTGCACGCCCAGGCCCCAGAGGCGCACGAAGCCCTCCGAATCGGCATGGCGGAACCGGTCGGCGGCATCGTAGGTCGCGAGCCCGTAGTCGTAGAGCGACTTCGGCGCACGCCTGCCGGTCACGAAGCACCTTCCGGGCTCCAGGCGGAGTCGGACCTCACCGGTGACCGGTTCCTGGGAGGAATCCACGAAGGCATCGAGGGCGTCACGCAGGGGTGAGAACCACAGCCCGTCGTAGACCAGCTCCGCGTAGCGGTGCTGCATGCGGATCTTCTCGCGTTGGAGGTCGCGTTCGAGGGTGATCGACTCGAGATCGGCATGCGCGGCCATGATCGCGAGCGCTGCGGGCGCCTCGTAGGTCTCGCGGCTCTTTATGCCGACGCGTCGGTTCTCGACCATGTCGAGACGTCCCCAGCCGTAGGCGCCGACGGTGTGGTTCAGCTCTGCGATCAACTCGTGAAGAGCCATCGCCGTGCCGTCGAGAGACACCGGTACCCCGCGTTCGAACCCGAGGGTCAGGTCGCGGCCTTCGGTCGCCGAGGGGACCGTCATCTGCCACACTCCCTCGGGCGGAGCGGTCCAGGGGTCCTCCATCTCACCGCACTCGATCGCCCGGCCCCAGAGGTTGTCGTCGATCGAATACAGCTTCTCCTTGGTGGCACCCACGGGGATCGAGTGCTCCGCCGCGTAGTTGATCGAGTCCTCGCGGGTGAAGCCCCAGTTGCGCACCGGGGCCAGCAACTCCAGCTCGGGGGCGAGCGCCATCGCGGAGACCTCGAAGCGGACCTGGTCGTTGCCCTTGCCGGTGCAGCCGTGGGCGAGGCCATCGGCCCCGTAGCGCTGCGCCATCGCCACCTGGTGCTTGACGATCAGGGGACGGCTGATCGCGGAGACCAGTGGGTACTGGCCCTCGTAGAGCGCGTTGGCCTTGATGAGGGGGGCGAGGAAGTCGCGGGCAAGCTCCTCGCGGAGGTCCAGCTCCTCGTACGCGATCGCACCCGCGCCGAGGGCCTTGGCACGGTTCCCCTCGAGGGTGCCCTCCTGGCCGACGTTGGCGGACAGACAGACGACCTCGACTCCCATGTTCTCGATCATCCAACGGACCGCGACCGAGGTGTCGAGCCCTCCCGAGTATGCGAGCACCACCCGCTTGGCCATACCGATCCTCCTGTGTGTTCTGTCTCATGTGAGCCCTGGGGGCTCTGTGTCATGTGAGCCCTGGGGGCTCTGTGTCATGTGAGCCCTGGGGCTCTGTGTCATGTGAGCCCTGCGAGCTCTGTGTCATGTGAGCCCTGCGAGCTCTGTGAGCCTGCGCTGGACCGCAGCGCCACGCCGTGGACGGCCGATCACGAGGATCGTGTCGTCCCCCGCGACCGTGCCGAGCACGTCGGCCAGGCCGTTGCGGTCGATCGCAGAGGCGACCACGTGCGCGGAGCCCGGTGGCGTGCGCACCACAACGAGGTCGCCGGAGCGGTCGGTCTCCACAACCCAGTCCGACAGCACCCGCCGGAGGTGGTCCTCCGGTGCGATCTGCGAGCGCGGCAACTCCGGTATCGCATAGACCGATTCGCCGCCGGGCAAACGCACCTTGATCGCACCCAGCTCCTCGAGGTCCCGCGAGACGGTGGCCTGGTTCACGATCACACCCAGGCCGGCGAGCAGCTCCACCAGGGTGGCCTGGCTGGTCACCTGCTCCTGCGCCAACAGCTCCGCGATGCGGTGCTGGCGTTGCGCCTTGGACGCCATCAGGCAACTCCCCCCTGTGGAGCCGGCCCGGTTCCGGACGCGAGCGCCGCTGCGATCGTCTCCACCGCCTCGTCCATCTCGTCATCGGAGATCAACAGGCTCGGAGCGAGGCGCAACGCGCTGGGGGTGACGGCGTTCACGACAAGCCGGGTGCCGTGGACGCCTGCGAGCAACTCGGTGGCCACATCGCCCGCTGTGCGCTCGCCGGTCAGCTCCAGCTCCACAGCCAGCAACAGTCCCATGCCACGCACCGACACGACCCCGGTAACACCCAGCAGGGACTGCGTGAGGTGAGCACCGGCACGCGATGCGCGCGCCGGGACGTCCTGCGCCTCCATCACCGAGAGGACCGCCCGGGCCGCAGCGGTGGCGAGGGGTTGGCCCCCGAAGGTCGTGGCGTGATCGCCGGGCTCGAAGACCGAGGACACCTCGGCGCGGGCCCAGCAGGCACCGATCGGCACCCCGTTGCCCAGGGCCTTGGCCATCGTGACCACGTCCGGGCGGACCCCGCTCGCCTGGTGGGCGAACCACTCGCCGCAGCGACCGAGGCCCGTCTGGATCTCGTCGAGGATCATCAGCACGCCCCGCTCGTCGCAGAGCTCACGCACCTGCGACAGGTAACCGGGTGGGGCCGGATTGACCCCTCCCTCCCCCTGTACGGGCTCCAGGAGCACCGCTGCGACGGTGTCGTCGAGTTGGCGCCGAAGATCCCCGATGTCGGCCCACGCGGCGTGACGGAAGCCCTCCGGAAGCGGCGCGAACGCCTCGTGCTTCGCGGGTTGGCCCGTTGCGTGCAGCGTGGCGAGCGTACGGCCGTGGAAGCTCCCGAACGCGCTCACCACGACGTGACGGCCCCTGCCGCCGAAGCGCCGCGCCAACTTGATGGCCGCCTCGTTCGCCTCGGCACCGGAGTTCGCGAAGAACACCTGTCCCCCACCGCCGAGCAGGCGATCGAGGGTGGATGCGACCGCCGCGTTGTGCTCGGTGCCGAACAGGTTGGAGACGTGCAACAGCTTGCGGGACTGCGACCCCAGTGCCTCGGCCACCGCCGGATGGGCGTGCCCGAGAGAGGTGACCGCCAGACCGGAGAGCATGTCCAGGTACTCGTTGCCCTGGGAATCCCACAGGCGCGATCCTTCTCCGCGCACGAACATGACCGTTGGCGCCGGGTAGGTCGGCATCAGCGGACAGCGCGCCGACGAGTCCTCGACTCCCATGGCAACCGGGTGCGAGCTCACGTCGCGCCCCGGGTGACCATCGTTCCGACACCGGCGTCGGTGAACAGCTCCAACAACAGCACGTGGGGTCGCCGTCCGTCGATCAGGTGCACCGAACCGACGCCATGGCGAACCGCATCGGCGCAACCGGTCATCTTGGGAACCATGCCGCCCGCGATGGTGCCGTCGTGCACCAGCTGGTCGATCCGTTGCGGTGTCACCTGGGCTATGAGCGAGGTCGGGTCGTCCAGATCCGCGAGCAGACCCGCCACGTCGGTGAGGAACACGAGCTTTTCCGCACCGAGGGTGCGGGCGACCGCGGTTGCGGCATCATCCGCGTTGATGTTGTAGCGCTGGCCCTTCGCGTCGACGCCTATGGTCGCGAGCACCGGCACCAGATCCATGGCGATCGTCCGCTCGATCAGACCCGGGTGGACCGCGGTGACCGAGCCGACGAAACCGAGCTCGCCGTCGTGGGGCTCCGCTTCGAGCATCGAGGCGTCGGTGCCTGACAGCCCGACCGCCACGGGCCCGGTCGCGTTCAGCGCGGTGACGATGTCGGAGTTGACCTTGCCGATGAGGACCATCTGGGCGACCTCGAGGGTCTCCGCATCGGTGACCCGACGGCCATCGACGAAGGTGGACTCCCGGCCCAGGCGCGCCATCCACTCGCCGATCTGGGGTCCTCCACCGTGCACCACGATCGGGCGGATGCCGACGCGGTGCATCCACACGATGTCGGATGCGAAGCTCGCGAACAGCGCCGGGTCGACCATCGCGTTGCCGCCGAACTTGACCACCACCGTGGAGCCGCGGAACGCCTCGATGTAGGGAAGTGCCTGCAGGAGCACCTCCACCGCCACCTCGGGGTCCATCTCCAGGCGCTGGTCCGCCGGGCTCACGGGTACACCCCGATCGAGCAGAGACCGGTTGTCTCGGGAAGGTCCAACAGCAGGTTCATGTTCGCCACCGCGGCCCCCGAGGCACCTTTGGTGAGGTTGTCGAGCGCACAGATCACCAGCACCGTGTCGGTGCGCGGGTCGTAGCGTGCGCTCAGGTGCGCTGCGTTGGAACCGAGGGTCGCCTTGGTGGAGGGCGAGCGCTGCGAGACCACCACGAACGGTTCGTCGGCGTAGAACCCGGCGAGGTGATCGACCAGCGCGTCGGAGTCGGTGAGGCCCCGGTCGCGCGCAGCCTCGCTCGGGCGGGCGGTGCAGGTCGCGAGGATCCCCCGGTTCATCGGCACCAGGTGCGGGGTGAACATCACCTGAGCACCGAGGACCATCTCGATCTCCGCGTTGTGGCGGTGCGAGACCAGGCCGTAGGCGCTCACGTCCTCGTCCACCGCGCAGAACGTGGTGTTCGCCTTGGGGCCCCGACCGGCACCGGAGACCCCCGAGAGCGCGTTGACCACGATCCCGGTGGTCTCCACCACGTCCCCGCTCACCAGCGGTGCCAGCGCCAGATTCGCAGCCGATGGGTAGCAACCGGGGTTGGCCACCGCGTTCGTCTGTCGGATCGCATCGCGGTTCAACTCGGTGAGCCCGTAGGCGAAGGACCCCAACAGCTCAGGGGCGCGGTGGGTCTCGCCGTACCACTGTTCGTACGCACCCGGATCGGACAGCCGGAAGTCGGCTCCCAGGTCGACCACCGCTACCCCGGCATCGAGGATGCCCCCCATCAGATCCTGGGACGCCCCGTGCGGTAGCGCCACGAACACGGCGTCGACATCGTCGAGCAGCGAGTCGGAGTAGCTGTCGAAGCGGCGCTCCCCGTACACCGCGGCGAGGCTCGGGTACAGCGAGGCCATCTGGTTGCCCTGTTGGGAATCCCCGGTGGCGAAGACCACCTCAAGGTCCGGGTGACCGGCACACAGGCGCAGCAGCTCGACACCCGTGTAACCCGATGCTCCGATGATCCCGATCGACGCCATCGGATCACCCTAGCGCATATTCATGCACGCTGTCGCATCGGCTGGCAGGCTCATCCGAGCTGGATCGATGCGAGCCGGAGCCGACGAGGCTCAGCGCAGCGACGCCCCGTGGGTGGACTCGACCGCTTCGATGATCGCCACGCGCAGCTCCCCCACCTCGGCGTCGGTCAGGGTGCGGTCGAGGGCGCAGAACCTGACCCGGTAGGCGAGCGACTTGTGTCCGGCACCCATCGATTCGGAGCGGAACACGTCGAAGAGGTCGACCCCGGTGACCAATTGCCCTCCAGCGGTGTGGATCGTGGCCGCCACCGCGGCCGCAGGTACCCGCTCGTCGAGCACGAACGCGAGATCCACGTCGGTCGAGGGATACCGGCTGACGGGTTGCGCGCGCACGACCGTCTCCGGCACCCGCATGAGCGCATCGAGATCGAGTTGGAGCCACCCGGCCCTCTGGGAGACGCCGTGTGCCTCGAGCACCTCGGGATGGACCTCGCCGACCGTTCCGACGGTCACGCCCGCCACCTCCACGGTGGCCGACCGCCCGGGATGCATCCCGGGCTGCTCCTGTGCGTGCAGGGCGAGGGGGACCGCACCCGCTGCTGCGAGCACCACCTCCAACAGCTCGACCGCCTCGGTCGAATCGCCGCCGGCGAGCACCGCGGCCGCGAACTCGGCTTCACCGGTGAGTACCCGGTCGATAGCGGCGCTGCGGCTCCGGTCGACCACGAGCTCACCGGCACCGAACAGCCGGGACACCTCGAAGAAGCTCACCGCCGTCCTGCGACGCGCCTCGTTGTAGGCGACCGCCTTCAACAGACCCGGCATCGGTGAGGTCCTCAACACCGACTCCTCGGCTGCAAGCGGGTTGGCCACCCGCAGCCCGTCGGGATCGAGCCCGCAGCGCTCGAGGTCACCTGGAGCCAGGAAGGGCATCGGCATCGCCTCGGTGAGCCCAGCGCCGATGAAGGCCGCCCTGATCCTGCGTCGCCGCTGTTGCGCGGCGCTGAGCACGCCTGCCACCGGTGAGCGCGCAGTGGTCTTGGTGATCCGCTCGAGGCCGTGGTGGCGGCCGACCTCCTCGATCACATCGACCTCCGCTGCGCAGTCCGGCCGCCATCCCGGTGCGTGCACCACCAGTCCGGCCTCCGCCGGTTCGGTGCCGAACCCGATCGGCTCGATCAACCCGGCGATCGCATCGGTGTCGAGATCCGTTCCGAGGATCATGTTGACCCGATCGGTCCGAACCAGAAACGACGCCGGCTGTGGCAGCTCGCCCCGGTCCTCCACCTCACCCGGGCGCAGTCGCGCTCCGCAGATCCCCGCCAGCAGCTCCGCGAAGCGCCTGGCAGCAACAGGTGCCAAGCCAGGATCGACACCCCGCTTGAAGCGCAGCGACGCCTCCGAGGAGAGTCCCAGCGAGGTGCTGGAGGCAGCGATGTCCATCGGGTCCCACCATGCAGCCTCGAGGGCGATCCCGGTGGTCTGCGGAGAGATCTCCGTCGATGAGCCGCCCATCACCCCGGCGATCCCGACCGCGCGATCTCCGCCGTCCGCGATGACGCCGTCGCGGGGACCGAGGGTGCGCAGGACGCCGTCGAGGGTCTCGATCTGCTCACCTGGTGCCGCACGCCGCACCCTCAGGCAACCACCGTCGAGCTTCGACAGATCGTAGGTGTGTGTGGGCTGACCCAACTCGAGCATCACGTAGTTGGACACGTCGACGACCGACGAGATCGGACGCATCCCCGCGGCGGTCAGCCGTTGGGCCATCCAGGCCGGTGTGCTCGCCGGCTGGTCCAGGGTCAGCACCCTCACGAGGAAGCGCCCGCACAGCTCGGGGTCGACGACCTCGACCGACACCAGCTCCGATGCGTCGCCACCTGATTCGGCAGGCCGGGGATCGGGCGCCGACAAGGGCAGGCCGAGGCGAGCCGCGACGTCACGTGCGATGCCCAACACGCTGAGCGCGTCGGGGCGGTTCGGCAGGACGTCGAGGTCGAACACAACGTCGGCGCCGATCCCGAGTTGCTCGCCGACACCCACTCCCAGCGGCGTGCCGGGGTCGAGCAACATGATCCCCCCATGATCCTCACCGAGACCCAGCTCGCGGGCGGAGCACAGCATCCCGTTGCTCATCTCGCCGCGCATCCGCCGCGCCGCGATCTCCATGCCGTCGGGCATGGTCGTGCCCACCGTGGCGAGCGGAACGATGTCGCCCGGTGACATGTTGAACGCACCGCAGCAGACCTGCAGCGGCGCCCCGTCGCCCCGGTCGACCTCGACGAGCTGTATCCGGTCGGCGTCGGGGTGGGGGGTCGTCGATAGCACGCGGGCGGTGACGATCCCTTCGTAGCTGCCCCCGACCCGCTCGAGCGCCTCGACCTCGAGGCCCAGAGTGGCGAAGACCTCGACGAGCTCGTCCACCGGGGTCTCGACCGGGGTGAAGTCCTTCAGCCACGACAGCGACAGACGCATCAGAACTGCTCCAGGAACCGCATGTCGTTGGTCACCAGGTCGCGCAGATCCGAGATGCCGTGACGGATCTTCGCCAGCCGGTCGATGCCGAACCCGAACGCGAACCCGGACCACACCTCCGGATCCAGCCCGCAGTTCGCGAGCACGTTCGGGTGGACCATCCCACAGCCCCCGATCTCGAGCCAGGAGCCGTCCGGTTGGGAGACGTCCATCTCCGCGGACGGCTCGGTGAAAGGGAAGTACGACGGCCTCAGGCGGCTGGTCATCGAGGAGCCGAAGTACGCCTTGGTGAACTCCTCGATCGTTCCGGCGAGGTCACCCATCGAGATGCCGCGGTCGACCACCAGACCCTCTATCTGGTGGAACACCGGCAGATGGGTCGCATCCGCGGTGTCACGGCGGTAGACCCGGCCCGGGCACACCGCGTAGATCGGTGGCCCGGAGCCCTCCTTGACCGCCCTGAGCATCGTGCGGATCTGCACCGGGCTCGTGTGGGTGCGCAACAGCACCTCCTCGGAACCGACGCCCTCTGCCTCGGTGGTGTCCACGTAAAGGGTGTCCCACAGGGAGCGGGCCGGGTGGGCGACAGGCAGGTTGAGCGCCTCGAAGTTGAACCAGTCGGTCTCGATCTCGGGGCCGTCCTCGACCGCGAATCCCATGCCGACGAAGGTGTCCTCGAGGTGCTCCCAGGTGAGCGTCACGGGATGCGCGTGGCCGATCGAGGCCCTGCCGAGCGCCTCGGTCAGGTCACGGGTCTCCGAAGCCAGCTCCAGGCGTCGCGCCTGGGATGCGAGCTCGTCACGGCGGGCACCGATCGCCTGCTCCAGCACGCTGCGGGCCTCGTTGAGGGCCCTTCCGAGCTCCTTGCGCTGCTGCGCCTCGACGTCGCGCAACGAGGCGCGCAGCTGCGTGAGCCTCGACCGTTTGCCGAGCAGCTCGGTGTCCAGCTCGTCGAGCTCGGCGACCGACCCGGCGCGTGCTGTGCGAGCGAGGGCGTCGTCGGTGAGATCGCTCAACTCCTCGGATGGTTCGGTCATCTGCTGTGCTCCTGGGGCGCCCCGGGCCCAACATCATGGCCCAGCACCACCCCCGCTCCGCCAACCCTCTGCGCGGCACGTCGCTGCCGAGCCGCTTCGAAGAGGATCACCGCTGCGGACACCGCCGCGTTGAGCGATTCGACGCGTCCCTCGATCGGCACCGTGACGGTGCGGGTGCAGGCCTCCACCAGATCACCGGGAAGCCCGTGGGCCTCCGAACCGACGAGCATCACGAACGACCCGCCGAGATCGGCCTGCTCCTGCGCGATCCCGCCGCGGGCGACGGCTGCGACCTGGCGGTCTCCTGCGACCTCGTACCCTGCCT
>CAYVYG010000115.1:0-8974 GCA_964454385.1 uncultured Microthrixaceae bacterium | reverse complement strand
CTTCGAACAACACCGCTGCATCGGCGCCAGCGACGTTCACGACCACCGCCACACCCGTGGGGCCGACGATCGACCTCTTCTATGGCGAGGACGTTCCGGTGGGTGGTTCGGCGCCGGTGTCCCAACGGTGGGCGAACGTGCTCGGCCGGGTGAGCAGTGACGCGGGAGTCGCTTCGCTCACCGCGTCGGTGAATTCCGCTCCACCCCGTGCGATCTCGTTGGGGCCCGACTACCGGCGACTCGAGAACCACGGCGATTTCAACGTCGACATCCTCACCTCGGTGCTGCTCGCGGGTGACAACACGGTCGAACTGGTGGCGGTCGACAACAACGGTGTGCAGTCCACGCGAGTTGTGCACATCGACTACGACCCTACGCCCCACCCGCTCGTGAGCAAGGTGATCGACTGGGACTCGGCACCGCTCACGTCTCAGGCACAGCCGATCGACGGCCGGTGGCAGATCCAGGGCGGGGCATTGCGGTCGATCGAACCGGGTTACGACAGGCTGATGGGCGTCGGGGACCGCAACTGGTCAGACTACGAGGTCACGGTTCCGATCACGATCAACGGCTACAACAACCCGACCGGCCCGTACAGCGGTGATCCCGCGGTTGGCATGCTGTTGCGCTGGAACGGCCACAACGGTCCGTGGCAGCCCTCGATCGGCTACACCCCCGACGGCGTCAACCCGACGCCCTTCGGTGGCTACCTGCTCTTCCGTGCGAACGAGAACCGCTTCTTGTACTACAACCATCGTGCGTTGTGGGCGGCCCACGATCCCACTGTCATGATCCCTGTGGGTGTCACCTATGTGTGGAAGGCGCGGGTGGAGACGAATCCCGACGGGACCACGACCTACTCCGCCAAGGCCTGGCCCCAGGGCTCTCCCGAACCCGCTGGGTTCCAGATGCAGTTCACGGCGGGCACAACGGATTTCCAGCCACAGAGTGGATCCATCGTCCTGTTGGCCCACGAGGCCGACGCCACCTTCGGTGACGTCTCGATCGAACCCCTGACGTGAACCAGGTGTGCAGGTGAGCGCAGACCCGGGGGAAGCACCACATCTGCGATCAGAGCCCAAGCGATCAGGGGTCGAGGACGATTCCGATTCCCAGGACGGACAGGACCCAACTCAGGCGTTCCGGTCGGCAGTCGGGTGGTCCTTCGTTCTGACCGGCGGTCAGCGCCTCTTCGGGTTCCTGGTCACGCTCGTTCTCGCCGGTCTCCTGGGTCCGACCGCCTATGGCACCGTCGCGATGGCGATGGTGTTCGTGCTGTTCACCCAGGTGTTCCTGTTGCAGGGTCTGCTGCCCGCGCTGATCCAGCGGCAGGGCCTCTCCAACCGTCAGCTCACCTCGGCGTTCTGGTTGGGGATGGGCCTCAGCATCGTCCTTGCAGGGCTGGCTGTGGCCTTGAGTGGTTGGTGGGCATCGGTGAACGATCTGCCGGACCTGCAGCTCGTGATAGTTGCGCTTTGCCCTCTGTTGCCGATCAGCGCGCTCATGCTCGTGCAGGAAGCCTGGTTGCGCAAGCGGCTCGAGTTCAAGAAGTTGGCGATCCGCGCAAACGTGTCGGTTGTCGTGGGAGGCGTTCTGGGGCTCGTGTCGGCTGCCGCCGGAGCAGGCATCTGGTCCCTTGTCATCCAACAGCTCGCCACCCAGGTGGTCGGGGTCATCGTGTTGTGGCGGGTCTCGCCGTGGCGTCCATCCCTGCACTTCTCGTGGGCCGAGATCCGACCGCTGATGTCGTTCAGCGCCAGCGCGTCGGCATCCGCGGTAGGCGGCTTCCTCAGCACCAGTGGGGATGCGCTCATCATCGGTGTCTTCTTCGGTCCCGCCGCGGTGGGTCTCTACCAGCTCGCCACCCGAGTCGTGCAGACCGTCGTGGAGGTCATGGCGATGTCGCTGCGGGAGGTTGCCCTGCCCGAGCTCGCGAGGTTGCAGCACGACCCAGATGGCATTCGGCATCGCCTCGACAGCATGCTGTCCCTGGGTGCCCGCACCACGGTTCCGCTGCTGGCCGTTATCGCAATCGCCAGTCCCTGGTTCGCAGATGTGCTGGGTCCAAGCTGGGCGGACGCGTCCTCGGTGATCAGGATTCTCTGCCTGGTCGGGGTGATGCGCTTGTTCAGCGCCTTCAGCGCGCCGGTGCTGCAGGCGCTCAACCACCCACACCTCCTGGCAGTGCTCGTGTGGATCATCAGTGTCCTGAGCGTGGGCTTCGGTATCGGCACCGGCTTGGTGCTCCAGGACAGCTCGGTTGCAGCCCAGGTGAACGGGATGGCATTGGCCAACGTGGTGTTGTTCCTGCTCATAGTCGTGATCAACTCGCGCGTGTTCGAGGTATTTGCGGGTTTGGGTACACGAGCGCAGTTCCGAGCCGTGGGCCTGCCGCTCATGATCGGCTCTGCGGCGGTCGGGGTGGCGGTCGTAGCGGAGTGGCTCGGTCCCGGCCTCGGAGGTCCGCCGCTGGTCTCGCTCGCGGTGGTGGGAACAGCGGGCGCAGGTTTGGTCGGTGCGATGATGTTCGCCTTGGATCAGCGGAGCCGCACGATGCTCCTCGAAGCAGTGAACAGCCTCCGGGTGGCGGTGAGCGAACGGAGCGCAAGTCGTCCTGTGCAGAGTTGAACGCTGTGTGCTCAGGCCTCTGCGCAGCCAGCGGTTCGGACTTCTGGCGGTGCTTCCCCGAACAGCGACCTTCTGGCGGCACCTACGTGGACCCTGGCCCTCTTGGTGAGCCACGCCGCAGACACTCCGGCGCTGATCCCGGCGCGCTCGTGCGCCGGTAGCCCGCTGCGATGGATCGACCGCAGGATCTCTGCCAGAAGGGGGAGGGTGGACGTGCGCCGTCGGGCCGGGCGGGACGAACCGGGCCTGCGATTCGCCTTGCTCGAATCGATGGCGTTGGGATCCAGCCAAAGCGCAGGGTCCATCGTGGCGGTGCCCTGCATCGCGGAACCGGGATGGATGCGGCGATGGAACAGAACTTCGGGGACCTCGAGGACCCTGCCCTGGAGCGCCATCTCGGCCAGGAACACCAGGTCGGAGCTGGCGAAGGTGTCGATGAGGCGTGTGTGCTCGGCGGCTGAACGGCGCATCAGCCCCATCACGGGGTTGCAGAGTCCCCAGTTCCTCGCAAGGGACCGGAGGCGTCGCCGTGCTGTGGACTCGGTCATCTCCAGGTTGTCGTCGTGGATCGCTATCGGTTCGCCCGCCTCGTCGATCAACAGAGTTCTCGGATACACGAGCACTGTTCCTGGCGGGGAATGGCGGTGCGCGGTCAGGCAGCGTTCCAGGTGCGTCGGCGCCGACATGTCGTCATGGGACGCCCACCGGAAGAAATCCCCGGTGGTCCGATGGAATACGTAGTTGTAGTTGGCTGCTGCACCGATGTTGGTCCCGTGGCGCACGTAGGTCACCCGGGGGTCCCGGGCGGCTTCACGGGCGATCTCCTCGGTGTCGTCGTCGGAGGCGTTGTCGGCGATGAGCAGCTCGAAGTCGCCCATCGTCTGGCTGAGCAGCGAATCGAGCGCCTCGGAAAGGAAGTCGGCGCCGTTGCGAACCGGAAGGCCGATGCTGACCGGCGATCGGGCCCGGGGCACGCGCTGTGCTCGGTGTGCGGTCGGCTATGCCACCGGCTCAGTGCCGCGTCGGCGGAGCAGCACAAAGGCCGAGCCGAGCGCAACAGCACCGAGACCAACGATCGAGAGCGCTGCGATGTCTCCGCCGGTGAAAGCCAGGGTGGAGCTGCTCACCTCACCGGAGGTGCCTGCTGAACTCGCTGACTCCAGCGACTCGTTCAGAACAGCGGAGTTGTCGGGAGGTTCTGGCGCAGGGTTGTCCGGGCCGGCCGGAACGGTGGTGGTACCCCCCACGTAGGGATCGGGTTGTACGGGGGCGCCGTCTTGGGCGGTGGCCACACCCGCCCAGAGCACTGCAGCGATGACGGCAACAGCAATGGCACCAGAGATCCTGATCAAACGCATGCCGGAAGTGTAGCAGCGCAGATCGACCATGTGAAGTCCTTATATGTGCGGGTCAAGGGTGAAACATCACGATAAACGCAATACGACATGAGAGTTATTGACAGTGCCTTACATTAGCTGGCGTTCGTGAACGCGAACTCGAGCAGCTGTGCGTGGCGTCGCCGCCAGCTGTTCGCCTCCACGAACGCGATGCGTCGGTCCTCGGTGACCCGCCCCAGCCCGAGCGTGCGCTTCGCTGCGTCGACGATGTCGTCGCCGTCGGCGTGCAACAGAACTCGTTCGGACACGTTCCTGATCGGCGGGAGATCGGTCGCCAGCACCGGGGCACCGCCGGCCAGGTACTCATAGAGCTTGAGCGGGCTCATGGCCTCGGTGAGCGCGGTGCGGTTGTGGACCATCAGGCATGCCTCCGCGTGGGCGACAACCGAGACGACGGTCGCACGGTCCTGGTGCCCGAAGACATGGATGTTGGGCACCTCTACGAGCGGGGCCACCGGTGAACCAGTCATGAGCGGCCCCACGAGCACGATCGATGCTTCGGGGACTCCTCTGGCGAGGACCTGCAGAGCCGAGGTGTCGATTCTCTCGTCGAGGGTGCCGACGTACACAAACCGGGGTCGGGGCAGGTCACAGAACCACTGCGGAGGCCTGAGGGGAGCACTCCACTCTGCCTCGTCGATGCCGTTGGGTAGGACCATGGCGGAACCGGTTGGCGCCAGTCGTGACAACAGCACGTCCGACACGGCCACCATCGCCTGGGAGTCAGCGCGCATCCGCTCCCGGGCCGTGCGAAGTGCCGGCCACCACGGTCGGTAGACAGGGTGGGCGCACCAATCGTCGCGCGCGTAGTAGGTAACCGATCGCGCCCAGTCGAGCTCAGCGAATCCCACATGCAGTGGGTTGAAGTCGATCGCGATGGGATCCGAGTAGCCGAGCCGCCCAAGGCGTTGTGCCACCTTGTCGTCGTAGCGCCGGTAGGACCTTTCCAGACCGGCGACGGTGGTCGGGTCGCGCCTCGCGAGCCGCAGTGGCCCGATCTCGTCGAAGACAACCTCCAGAGGAGGCCTGGTGTCGCGGTGGACGAGGTGTCGTCGCAGGAACTGCGCGCCCCGGTTGCGAAAAGGGCTGATCACTGCGAGTCGCGTCACCGAGGAGTCCTCTGTGAGCGACCGGATGAGGCGATCCGGAGGACGGGCGAAGCCCCTGATCGCGATGTCTTCGATCGTCTCCAGGGACAACACGATCGCCACTTCGCGCCCGGTGCGGGTTTCGGTCATCGGGCCAGTGAGGTCCGGGCGCGGGAGTTCGTGTAACCGCGACCGAACGGGGCGACCTCGGTCTCCCACAGCACTCCGCTGGCCGCGCACAGGATGAAGAAGAGCCCCGCGAAGATCGGGAACCCCAGCGCATCGAAGGTGAACATCGAGACGAACGCGCCCGTGAGACATGCCGCAAGGGTGGCGCCGAAGTGCCAGGCCTCGGGCCCCCTGCCGTGCCAATGGACCTGCCTGGCGGTGGTGACCGATGAGACGACGAGCGCGAGGAGGCCGAGCAATCCGACGACCCCTGCGGTCACCAGCACCATCAACACCATGTTGTCCAAGAAGAAGTACTGAAACGGACTGAAGGTTCCCAGCCCCCTGCCCACGATGGGGTTCTCGGCTACGAATCCCCAGATCTGGGAGTAATCCTGCGTACGTCCCTGGGTGCTCGGATCATCAGCCGCCCGGGTGAACAGGGCGATGATGGTGCCGATCAGACCCGGTTGGATGATCCGCAGGATCACCGTGATCACGGCCGCGCCGATCGCCACGTTGATACGGCGCCGCCAACCCCAGGCGGGGAACATCAACAGCAGTGAGACAGCGAGCGCGAGGACCGCAGTCCTCGAGATGGACAGCGGGAGAGCGAACGCCAACACGATTGCAATCGTCCAGTTCTCACCGCGACGCTGAGGGGGGGCGTACCAAGCCCGGTGCAGTGCCAGCGGTATGAGCATCGCAAGAACGGCGCCGAACTCGATCGCATGCAATGCCGTGCTCGAGACTCTGGGGAGTCCGGAACGTTCGGCTACCGAGAGCCACGAACCGTTCAACTGCAGGATCGGCCACTGGACCCGCTCCACCGGATCGAAGCTGGTGAAGAACTGGATCGCGGCGATCAGAGCGAAGGCTGCGGCGAGGAACATGAGCCGGCGCAGGAGCCGCTCCAGGTCAGAGCGCGACCGGATGCCCCACAGGATCAGCAACGCCACGCCGACCAGGCTGAGTATGCCTACCAGCGCCTGTGCCGCGCCGCCGCTCTCCAAGGGGGTCAATGGCCGCGAGAACGCGGCGATGAACGCGAGGATCGAGGTGCCGAGGTAGAGCCACAGGCCGATCGCGACCGGATTGCGCGCGCTGCCGCGCGTCTCGGGACGGAAACCACCGTGGATGCGGTCCAGTGCCCACCAGGTGCCGCAGATGAGACCCACGACGTTCGCCGGGGCGCCTACTCCTCCCAGACCCGGCAGGACGTAGTAGCCCGGAACCAGGAACAGCGCCCCGAGGTAGACCGTGAGGAGGTCTACGGCTCTCACGTGCAACCGTCGGATCACGATCGCGAACCCGATGAGGGCAGCGGTCGTCAGAGCGGTCACGGCTCCCGCACGCGGCCCGAACAGGACGGTTGCCAAAGCGGTCATCGCAACGGTGACGCTGAGTGCCACCAGACCGACCCGGAAGCGCCGACGGCGCCTCGTCACCTGAGGGTCGCGCGTCGGGTCCGTTGTGAGGCTCATCGCGTCGGCTGATGACCCCAGGCGCCGATCGGGGAGCGCTCATCGGCGCCGTCGGCCTCGTCATCGGCGCCGTCGGCCTCGTCAGCGGCGCCGTCCACCCGGTCAGTTCCCGCTGCTCGATCCGGGTCGTCGTCACTCGACGTGTCATCCGGACTTCGCTCCGCCCAGACGTTCTCGACGTCGCCGGTGCCAACGTCCGCTGCGGCCTCGGCTGGGGGTGGAGTTCCTCCTGCCAGGCGGCGTCTGCGCTCGAGGATCGTGTCGGCGGCCACAGCCACGACCGCGCCCAGGACGACTGAGACGACGATCCCGCCTATCAGCACCCGCTGGCGCGATCCGGAGAGCTCCTCGGGTTCGGAGATCGTCAGATTACGCAGGGTTATCTGCTCGTCCTCGGGTACAGCGACCTCGGTTTGGATCCCGGCGAGAGTCACGGTCAATCCCTCGCTGACGCGCTTGGCGAGGGCCGAAGCCCCTCCCGGAGTGGGCGCCTCGGCCCTCACGAGAATCAACGCAGCGCCGGGAGGCGCGTCGAACTCGTAGTCGCCAGCGAGCCCTTCTTCATCGAGCACCGAACGGAACTCGGAGCCATCCACGATGCGAATGATCGCCTGAGCAGTGATGTCCAGTGATCCCGAGAAGCGCGTGTACGGATTGACCCGTTCCTCCTCGGGGCCGGCAGGACCGGTGCCACCAGTGGTGTCCTTCATGGGGCCCACCACCAAGGACTGTGACTCCACTGTAAAGACCGGTTCGATCGTGCTGGCCGCATAGATGCTCAGGGTGATTCCGAGCGTGGCCACCAGCAGCGCGAGATACCACCGGCGCAGAACCGTCAGCAGGATGTCGACGAGATCCAAGGAACTACCTTCTTCATTGTCGTTGCGGCCGGCGCTCGGTGTGAGAGGCCGGGCCGCATGCTGTCCGGAACCGCATGATCACAGCGAAGGGGGTCAGCGCGGCGGTCTCAGCGTATCTGAGCAGTCCGGGAATCCACATCGCGCTAACACCCGGAGGAAGCAGGGCTCTGCGCTCGGGGTGGATACCCGGACCGCCACTCGGCTCGCCGGCGCCAGACCTCCTGCCACGTGGTGGCCCTGGCGGCGGCGGAGCGTGAGGCGCGGTTTGCGATTGTGTAGGCGACCACCCGGAGCAGCACGCCGGTGGAAAACAGTGCGGATGCGACCGTCCGGCTCGCCCCACTCCAGCGCTTCTTCATCAGAGTGCACAAGCCCGCATTGTGGAGAACTGTGCGCGAAGCGGTCGAGGGGCTGGTGGCACCGACCTCGTGGGTGATCGTCGCCAGCGGCGTGATGCTGGGCCTGAATCCGAGCCCTCTTGCTCTGCGCGTGAGATCCGCATCTTCGGCATACATGAAGAAGTCCTCGTCGAATCCACCGAGTCGGTCCCACACGTCGCGTGATGTGAACATCAGACAGCCGGTTACCACGCCCACCTCACGCACCGTGTCGCGGGGCCAGCCTCCCAACGACTCGGGATCGAGGAACCGGTTCGCCTTGAACGCCCAGGACAACCCGGTAGCGAAGCACAACAGCGACCACAGCGATATCGCGCCCCAACACGAGCTCGGATCCAGGGTTCCGTCCGGCTTGAACGTGCGTCCACCCAGCAGGCCGACACCGGGATCCCGGTCGAAGTGATCGGCCAGAGCGTCGATGGCCCCGGGATGGACCACGGTGTCGGGGTTCAACAACAGCACGTGATCGCCGGTTCCCCGCGCCACACCGATGTTGCAGGCCCTCGCGAACCCGGCGTTCTCACCGCAGCGGACGAGCTCCACCCACGGGAAGGTCGCTTCGATGAGCTCGACCACCTCGTCGGTGTCGCTGTTGTCGACGACGACGGTCTCGACGCGGCGCGTCGAGGCTCCGGCGGGGATCGACTCAAGGCACGGTCCGACCAGGTCGGCGCGGTTGTAGGTCACGACCACCACGGTCACGTCGACAGGCGCGCGGTCACCCAATGGGCTCTCCTGGGCGGTCGCGCCCGGTTTCGTCGTGTGGCTGGGCCACAGACCTCTCACGGATGACACGTGCTGGAGATCCCACGGCCACGGTCCATGGGGGGAGGCTGCGCGACACGACCGAACCGGCGCCGACGATGCACCCTTGACCTATGGTCGTTCCCGGCAGAACGATCACGCCCTTGCCCAACCAGGTGTAGGCGCCGATCGTCACGTCGTTCTCGA
>CAYVYG010000114.1:0-8985 GCA_964454385.1 uncultured Microthrixaceae bacterium | reverse complement strand
ACAACGTCCGCTACGGACGCCCCGGCGCGAGCGATGACGAGGTGCTCGGCGCGTTCGAGTCCCTCGGTCTGCGCGGATGGGTGCTGGGCCTGCCCAAGGGCCTCGAGACGCCGGTCGGTGAGCGCGGAGACGCGATGTCGGTGGGGGAGCGCCAGCTGGTCGCTCTGGCCCGGGCACAGCTCGCGGACCCGGGCCTGTTGATCCTCGACGAGGCGACCTCGTCGATCGATCCGGAGACAGAACGTCGGCTCGGCGACGCGCTCGCCACCCTCGCCGAGGGTCGCACGACGGTCAGCATCGCCCACCGCCTCTCGACCGCCGAGGCGGCTGACCGGGTGATCGTGTTCGACCACGGGCGGGTCGTCCAGGATGGGACCCACGACGAGCTGGTCGCCGAAGGTGGTGTCTACGGCGAGCTCTACCGGTCCTGGATCGGCAACACCCGCACCGCGCCAAGCGCCGCGGGCTGAGACCGGGTTCACGAACCCACCTTCGGTAGCGCGCTGTCCGGGGCCCGGCTCCTCCTCGGCGAGGCCGAGCGACGGATCGGTATGCCGGTGCAGGTGACAGCACGCGGTGTTGACGCGTGACTCGACTGCGTACATGAGGGTGCTCTGGTATCGAGGCCTCAACGCACGGACCCCGGTTTCGGCGGCTATCCAGCGGGCTTTCGACAGCATGAGCCGCACCGGTAGATTCGCCGTATGCGCGCATCGTGCGGGCATCACATGACAGAGCCGGCGTCTGTCCGGTTCGTCGATTCCGAGGAGATCACAGGTGTCCAAAGCCCCCATGAGAGTCGCAGTGACCGGCGCAGCCGGCCAGATCGGTTATTCGCTGTTGTTCCGCATCGCGAGTGGAGCGATGCTGGGTACGGACCAGCCGGTCGTGTTGCAGATGCTCGAGATCACCCCAGCCCTCGATGCCTTGCGCGGTGTCGCCATGGAGCTCGAGGACTGTGCCTTCCCGTTGCTCACCGACATGGTGCAGACCGACGACGCGGATGTCGCATTCGGCGATGCCGACGTTGCTCTGTTGGTGGGAGCGATGCCCCGCAAGGCCGGCATGGAGCGCTCCGACCTGCTGTCGGCCAACGGCGGCATCTTCAAGCCCCAAGGTGAGGCGCTCGGGCGTTCGGCCTCGAAGGACGCGAAGATCCTGGTCGTCGGCAACCCGGCGAACACCAACGCCCTGATCGCCATGAACAACGCCTCGGGCCTGGACGCCGGGCGTTTCACCGCGATGACGCGCCTCGATCACAACCGTGCGATGGCCCAGCTCGCGGCCAAGCTCGACGTGCCCGTGGCCGAGGTCACCAAGATGACCATCTGGGGCAACCACTCCACCACCCAGTACCCGGATCTGTTCCACTGCGAGGTTGAAGGGCGCAACGCCGCCGAGGCCGTCGGGGAGCAGGCCTGGTTGGAAGAGACGTTCATCCCGACTGTCGCCAAGCGCGGGGCCGCGATCATCGACGCCCGCGGAGCGAGCTCCGCGGCGTCGGCGGCGAACGCGGCGATCGACCACATCGGGAGCTGGCATCTCGGCACGCCGGAGGGAGACTGGGTGTCGATGTCGGTGCCCTCGGACGGTTCCTACGGGGTGCCCGAAGGGTTGATCAGCTCGTTCCCGTGCACCTGCGCGGGCGGCGAGTACCAGATCGTGCAGGGCCTCGAGATAGACGAGTTCTCCCGCAGCCGCATCGACGCCTCGGTGGCGGAGCTGACCGAGGAGCGCGATGCGGTAGCCGAGCTCGGTCTGATCTGAGCCCCCTGTCTCGACGACCGTTCTGTCTCGACGACCGTTCTGTTGTGCGTGCGTTGCACTATGTGCAACGCACGCACAACAGAACCAGGGTTTTCTGGCACCTGTGGTTCCAGGGCGGCCGCAGCGGGGTGCTACTTGAGGAACTTGCTGGTGGTGTTGTCGGCGAGGATCCGCCCGCTGGTCTGACATGTCGGGCAGTAGTCGACCTCGTACGCGCTGTACTCGACGGCCCTCACGGCGTCTCCACAGCGCGGGCACGGGTCTCCCTTGCGCCGGTGCACCGCGCCGGGACGGTCAGCCGACCGCGACATCGCGTTGAGGGAGCGCTCGAAGTCGAGCGCGTCGTCGATGCAGGCCTGCATCGCGCTGAGCAGCGCGCTGCGGTCGTCGTCGGTGAGCTTCGAGGTCATGGCGAACGGCGAGAGCCGGGCGCGGTGACAGATCTCGTTCGCGAGCATCCGCCCGATGCCGGCGACGCCGTGCTGATCGCGAAGGAAGCCGTGGAGGCGCTGGTTCCTCGCGTCGAGTGCACCCGACAGCTGCTTCGGGGTGATGACATCGGCGTCTGGGCCGAGTGCCGAAAGGGGGGCCTGGGAGACCGGGTCGTGGTCGAACACCCAGACCCCGGCCTTGTGCTCCTTGCCTGCCTCGGTGAGCAGCAGGGCGGCGGGGTGGCCCGTGCCGGCAGCCGTGCCATCGGGCGCAGCGAATCTCCAGCGGGCGAGGCCGTTGCGCAGTCGGCGCGCCAGCTTGTCGTCGGGGACGAGGCGACCACCCTGCATCAGGTGCACGACGAAGGTGATCTCCCGTTCTCCCGGGTCGCCGAAGCACATCAGAAGGTGCTTGCCGCGGCGGTCCACCACCCTCAGAGAGAGGCCAACCGCAGTGCCTGGCTCCGGGGTGGCTGTCTTCAGCGCTGCGAACGACAGCGGCTCGAAGCGCTCGAGGACCCCACCGGCGAAGTCCCTGGTCAGGCGCTCGGCATGCGCCTGGATCTCGGGCAGCTCCGGCATCTCACCACGCTAACGCCCGGTCGCGAAGGGAGGGCACCATCCGTGGGCGCCACCACTCAGGGTGCACACACCTCGCGCAGGTCGGTGAAGCGGTCGGCTGATTTGGGAGCAGGCGGTCAGCGGGCGGTCCACCTCCGATGTCAGTAGGTGGCGGTCGGGGTCAGTACTCGACGCCATCGACGGACGCCACGGCATCACCGATGGCCGCCAACCGCTCGGCGCCCTTGATCAACAGGGTGACGTCGCCGCCGAGGCGCAGGCGACCCTGCATGAAGGCCACCTGCGGGGATGTCTCCGCTCTCGCGATCTGCGCCGCGGTGTCGTAATCGAGCTCCATGGTGACATCGGGGTCATCCTGAGGCTTGCCCTTGGAGACACCGGCGCTATCTGTGTCGACGTGCAGTGAGTACTCCACCTTCCCGTGGGGTGTCTCCGTGATCGTGTAGCCGATGGTGGTGCTGGCCGGTCGGTCTTCGTCGTCTTGGGCGTCGGCCCGGATGTCGTCGTCGGCGTCGCGCTCCGCCCACGCCTTCGCGAGCGCTGCGTCGGCCGCTTCGATCCACTCATCGCTCAGGTATTGCACGGCACGACCCTACCGCTTGGGCCATACTGCGCCGATGCCGCCGATCGACCCAGCCGACGAGAACCGCCACACACCCGACCCGGACATCGAACTGTGGAACGAGTCCTACTACCTCGACTGGTTCACCGAGGACCTGTCCCTCGGCGGCTATGTGCGCATCGGGTTCTACCCGAACCTCGACCGGGTCTGGTATTGGGCATGTCTGGTGGGTCCTGACCGGCCCCTGGTGACAGTGGTCGAGCACGACGTTGTGATGCCCCGCAGCGACACCTCGCTGGAGGTGCGCCACGACAGCCTCTGGGCGGACCACGCGATCGGGACGCCCAACGAGCACATGTCGGCGAACCTCGAGTCGTTCGGGCTGTCGATCGACGATCCTGCCGAGATGTACCGCGAGGGTGGCCCCAAGGGTGACCGGCTGCCCTTCGGTTTCGAGCTCGACTGGGTGACCGACCGTGCCGGCTACCAGTGGCCGCCGGTCACGCCCCGCTATGAGATCCCGTGCCGCGTGTCCGGCGTGGTGATGGTCGGTGACGATCGCATCGAGGTCGACGGTTGGGGTCAGCGCGACCACTCCTGGGGGGCCGCACGCGACTGGTGGGCGATGTCATGGATCTGGTCGGCGGGAAGGCTGGACGACGGCACGCGGTTCCACAGCGCAGGTGGCTTCTTCCCCGACAACGACTGGGGGGTCGGCTACCGACTGGATCCCGGCAGCTCGACCTTCGAGGACTCCGAGGCGATCGGACAGACCACGAAGGAGGGAAGGGAACGCCTTCCGGAGCGCTCGAAGCTGACCCACACCGGCCTAGATCTCACGGTGACGCCGCTCGCGTTCTCCCCGGTGGGGTTGTTCCATCCCCGCGACGGATCGCTCGCGCGGTTCCCCCGGGCACTCGCTCGGTACGACAGCGCAGACGGTCGCAGCGGGGGAGGCTGGATCGAGTGGAACCAGCCACCATTGTGAGCGATCGAGGTAGATCCCGCGCGGACGGCCTCGCGGTCCACCGACGCATGGTTCTCGAACCCGGATCCCGGAGCACCGCTAGGCTGCGCAACGTGCGTCGGGCACCCGCGGCAACAGCGATGTTGTTGGCGCTGGCACTGCTGTTGTCGATCCTAGGATCAGCCTGCAGCGACTCGGGCGATCAGGCGGCAGGCCCGAAGGAGCAGTCGAGCACGCCCGGTCCGCCCGACGGCGCTCCGGTGACCGGATGTGACAGCGACCGTCCAGCGCGACCGGGAACCGAGGTCCTGACCGTCGACGGTGACCGCAGCGAGCCCGGCGACGGTGACGAGACCGGTGACCGCAACGATCCCGACGAGGTTGATGAGCCCGGCGACGGTGACGAGACCCGAGAGGTGGAGCGGGTGATCCCGGCTTCCTACGACGGAGTGGAGCCCGCCCCGCTGTTGTTGAGCCTCCACGGCTTCACCTCCAACATCGAACAGATCGACCTCTTCTCCGATCTGCCCGGTCAGGCCGCCGAGCGTGGATACGTGCTGTTGACTCCCCAAGCACTGCCGGCAACCGTCCCGATCGGTGAGGACACCATCGAAGCGCCGTTCTGGAACGTCCTGCCCGAACAGGCCCGAGCGATGGAGGGCGCCAACGACGACCTCACGTTCCTGAGCGACTTGATCGACGACACGATTGCCGAGTTGTGCATCGATGTGGACCGCGTGCATGTCACCGGGAACTCCAACGGAGCGGGGATGGCCGCGGCGCTTGCTTGCCAAGGCGACGACCGGATCGCGGCGATAGCCCCGGTGTCAGGTGTGAACCTGGCTGGTGGCTGTGATGATCCCGATGAGGTCTCTGTGATCGCGTTCCACGGTGACGCCGATCCGCTTGTCGCCTACGAAGGAGGGAGCGCCGCGTCGCTCGATCTCGACGTGCCATCTGTGCCCTATGCCGTCGCATCGTTCGCCGAGGCCGGCGGTTGTGAGGAGCAGCCCGCTGTCTCGAAGCCCTTCGATGACATCCAGCTCAGCCTCTGGGCCGGGTGTGATGCGGGGATCGGCGTGGAGCTCTACACGGTCTTGGGGGGCGGTCACACGTGGCCCGGCATGTTGAACTACGTCGAGGCGGCGAAGCTATCCGCTTTGGGTGAGAGCCAGGAGCTGGCGAAGCTCGCCGGGCTCGACCTGGGCGAGATCGCGGGCCACATGACGACCAGCATCGAGGCCACGGAACTGATGCTCGACTTCTTCGACCAGCACCAGCGCGTGAGCTGAGGCGAGCTCATCGAGGTCGACGCGATCCCCCAGGCATTGTGCGAACCCATCGATCGCTGTGCCGCCGGGAGCTTCCACCCGGGAGTCGCGTGGCAGCCGAGAGCCCAGGAGCGCGCAGGGGTCCGCGGTATCTCGGGCGGGCTTCAGCGGCGACGAGCGTTGTCAGCTGGCAGGGCGTTGAGCAGGTCCGCGAGGTCGGCTGAGCGACCCACCTCGCCTTGTTCGTCGAGGAACGACCGCGCCTCCAGCAGGTTCTGGCGCAGCCTGAAGGTCAGGTGGTCGAGGTACTCGGGGTTGTCCTCGTCACGGTTGATCTCGCGTAGCGCCACCGCGTCGGCGGCGAACGCGGCCATGGCCTCGGCCGCGAAGTGCAGTGCAGCGGCATCGCTGGCACGGTCCTCGCGGTAGCTGACGGTGAGCTGACGGTTCAGGTCTTGCAGCACCGCGATCTGGGCCTCCGACGATCGGGCCCGTTCTCTCCACTTCTGGGCCTTGCCGTCGGCGAGGTCGGCTCGCTCATCGGCGAGGTCGGCGCGCTGTTCGGCCCGCTTGGCCTTCTTCTTGGCCCGCTTTGCCTTCTTCTTCCAGCGGGCCGCACGGTCGGCTGATCGTTGCGCCTCGGTCAACGCCTTGGTCAGCGCCTTCTCGAGCACTCCGTCACCGGGGTCGTCGCTGTTCACCTCTGTATCCACCTCACGCTCGACCCCACCTTTCATCCCGTCCGCCACGGTCCCGCTCCGTCTGTGTGCCCGTTGATCGACCTCACACTTGTCCATCGGCAGCACTGCGCTCCAGTCGAGTGAAAGGGTCAGTTGTCACCGGCCCGTAGCATCGCTGCCATGGCCATGCAGCGAAGCCCGATCACCGGCAGCGTGTCACGAGTGGTGCAAGCCGCCCACGAGCTGGGAACGGACGTGACGCCCTACCGGTTCCCAGAGGGGACCCGCACAGCCGAACAGGCCGCCGCGGCGATCGGAGTCGAGGTCGCACGGATCGTCAAGAGCTTGGTCTTCGAGGTCGACGGCGAGGCCGTCCTGGCGCTCGTGGGTGGCGATGCCCGCCTCGACGAGAAGCGTCTCGCAGTCGCCGCAGGCGGTTCGCGGGTGACCCGTCCCGAGGCAGACCGGGTTCGCGAGGCCACCGGGTTCGCGATCGGAGGGGTCGCTCCGATCGGCCACGATGGTATCCGGGTGTTCATGGACCCTGCGCTGTTGTCCCACGACACCGTCTGGGCGGCCGCAGGCACCGGCCAGGACGTCTTCGAAGCGGATCCGTCGCTACTGGCGGAGCTGAGCGCTGCCGAGGTTACCGAGATCCGGCGGGACCACTGAGGTCGGGTTCGCTGCCGGCGAAAGTGACTGCCAGGTGACCGGGGGGTGCCGGATGCGCCGCCCCCGTACGCATCCGGCACCCCTCGGAGTTCCCTCCACCCCGGTGTGACCGGGCCGTTCGTGGCGCAAACCGGCAGTCACTCGGGTCCGGTTGCGCTGTGGGAACAACACTACGACTCGTATCGCCGGAAGGGAACAGGCAGTGTTCCCCGACGGACTGGGCCGGGCGGACCATGAGGCGGGGGTCATCACGGTGGTGCGTGGCCCACGGGGTCACTCGGGCAGAGGCTGCTCCACGGGGTCACTCGGGCGGAGGATGCTCCACGGGGTCACTCGGGCAGAGGCTGGCCCACGGGGTCACTCGGGCAGAGGCTGGCCCACGGGGTCACTCGGGCGGAGGATGCTCCACCGTGGTGGTGATCCCGCCGCGGGGGTTCTGGGTCAGTCGCACCGTGATGTCTCCGATGGCCGGTTCGTGGGCCGCGAGGTGGTCGTGCAACTCGATCGCCAGGTGCTCCGCGAAGATCCTGCGGTCACGGAAGGTCACCAACCACAACTTCAGCGATTTCGACTCGATCGCGTGGGTGTGGGCCGTGTAGGAGATCTCGGCGTTGTAGAGGTCGGGTTGGACGCCCTGCACCGCGGGGCACAGAGCCTGCAACTCGGCGGTCCTGAAGCTCACCCTCACCGGCCGGTCCACCTCGAAGAGCACCAGGTTGCCGTACTCCGAAGGGTCGACCTCCCGGCCTAGCATGGATCTCACTGTAGGGTCCCCACCGGGCGGATCAGTTGCCGCCCGCCCCGCACTCCTCGTCGAAGTACTTGCTGATCGCCTCTTGGGCGTTCTGGTACTCCTCGGTGTCGAGTGCATCGGTGCCGCTGAACAGGCCTTCCTCGGCGACCTGGCCGATCGCGTCGGAGATCACGTCGATTTCGTCGTGCAGGTCGTCGGGCAGGACCTCCTTGAGCCCCTCAGCCTTGCGCTGGGCGTCCTTGGCGCCGTTCTCGCCTCCGAGGGCCTCAACGTAGAGAGACCCGAAAGCGGCCGCCTGGGTTATGCAGTCGTCCATGTTCTCCAGGCCCGGAATGCCCTCGGCCAGGTCGTCGAGACCTGGCACCTCGTCGGGGTTCGAGCCGGAGTCGCCCTGGTCGGTGCCCGAGTCTCCCGAATCGCCGGTGTCGCTGGAGCCGTTGGCATCGGAGTTGGTCACACGGTCGTTCGAGCTGCCCGACGCGGTGTCGGAAGAGCCCTCGCTCGAACACGCCGGAGCGATCAGCGTTCCGAGTGCCAGGAGTGCGATCGGGATCAGGTGACGTGCGCGCATCGTGTCCTCCGGAGACCGGTGCTGGCCCGCAGCGGGGCGAGCGGCGGGGCGAGCGGGATCGTGTCCGGTCAATGGTAACGGTCGGGGTGTCGTTCACAACCCGTCGGTGAACCGGGCTGCCGTCGGTGAACCGGGCTGCCGTCGGTGAACCGGGCCAGGCCCGCAGCTTCGGGTGCTAGCCGACCTTCTTCTCACCTAGGCGACGGCGGTTCAACAGCTTGGCCCTCGCGTAGTCACGGTTGAGCATCGCTATGAAGTCGATCGAGATCTCCTTCGGGCACGCCTCCTCGCACTCGCCGTGGTTGGTGCAGGAACCGAAGAACTCCTCCATATTCTCGACCATCGCCTCGGAGCGGTGCCAGCGCTCGGCCTGGCCCTGTGGCATCAGGTTCAGGTGTTGCAGCTTCGCGGCGGTGAAGAGCTGTGCCGCCGAGTTCGGGCACGCCGCGACGCACGCCCCGCAGCCGATGCAGGCAGCGGCGTCCATCGCCGCATCAGCCGCGTCCTTGGGCACGGGGATCTCGTTCGCGTCCGGGGCGGCGCCGGTGGTGACGGTGATGTACCCGCCGGCTTCGATGATCCGGTCGAACGCGGCCCGGTTGACCATCAGATCCTTGATGAGGGGGAACCCCGCCGCGCGCCACGGCTCGACGGTGATCGTCTGGCCACTGGTGAACTGGCGCATGTGCAACTGACAGGTGGCGGTGCCCTTCTGGGGTCCGTGGGCC
>CAYVYG010000113.1:0-8985 GCA_964454385.1 uncultured Microthrixaceae bacterium | reverse complement strand
CGCGAACCCACCCTTCGACAACCAGACCGCCCGCGAGGCGGTCGCCTACGCGCTGAACCGCGACGAGATGAACACCGTGGTGTTCCTCGACCAGATGACGATGGCATCAGGACCCTTCGCGAAGGGTGTCATCGGCTACCTGGAGGACACCGGGCTCCCGGGCTACGACCAGGCGAGAGCCGAAGAGCTCGCCGCCCAGTACGAGTCCGACACCGGAGAGCCGCTGTCGTTCACGCTCACATCGACCAACAGCTCCTCGACGCTGCAGATCGTCAGCTTCATCCAGGAGCAGATGAAGAACGCCGGCATCGAGGTGGACCTGGACCCGATCGAACAGGCTGCGCAGATCAACACCGCACTCGGTGACGACTGGCAGGCGATGTACTGGCGCAACCACCCCGGTGGCGACCCCGACACCCAGTACAACTGGTGGTACGGCGGATCCCCGGTGAACTTCGGCAAGTTCGACGATCCCGATATGAACGAGCTGCTCGATGCGGGGCGCACCACCCCCACCGGCGACGAGCGCACGAAGATCTACGAGGACATCAACAAGCTCTTCGCGGAGAAGCTCTACAACGTCTGGACCAACTGGTCGAACTGGACCATCGGCACCGCCACCGATCTGCACGGGGTACTGGGCCCCGACCTGCCCGACGGTTCGGCTCCGTTCCCAGGCCTCGCCACCGGTCACCCGGCATCGGGCATGTGGATCTCCCAGTGAGGCGCTGCGGGGGTGAACTCGGGGCCCATTGCGTCCGGGCGGTCCGGCCGTGACCGGCGCCGGACTGCTGAAACGCCTGCTGCAGCTGATCGTCACCGTGTTGGCGGTGACGCTGTTCTCGGCGTTCCTGTTGGAGCTGCTCCCCGGGGACCCCGTGGAGGTCCTGGTGCCCTTCGGCAGCGACGAACAACGTGACGCGGTGCGCGCCGACCTGGATCTCGACCGACCGTTCATCGCCCGCTACGGCACGTGGCTCGGCGACTTCGTCACCGGCGACATGGGCAACTACTACACGGTCTCGTCCAAGCGTCCGGTCATGGATCGTCTGAGAGAGGCGTTCCCCAAGTCGGCCCAACTGGTCATCTACAGCCAGATCCTCGCGCTGCTGATAGCGATACCCGCGGCGGTGTTCGCTGCCGCCAAGAAGGACACCTTCTTCGACCGAGTGAGCAACACCACCGCGTTCGCGATGCTCGCGATACCCAACTTCGCGCTCGCACTGGTGCTGCAGTACTACCTGGGCGTCCGCTGGAAGCTGTTCCCCACCTCCGGTTACACCCCCATCACCGAGAACCCGACCGAGCACTTCGAGAAGATGGTGCTGCCGTGCATCACCCTGGCCGTCGGCCAGATCGCGGTATACATGCGCCTGTTGCGCTCCGACATGATCGCGACACTGCAACAGGACTTCATCCTGTTGGCCAAGGCCAAGGGAATGCGCTCGCGTCGGATCCTGTTCCGTCACGCGCTGCGGCCATCGTCGCTCACGTTGCTGACGGTCGCCGGGCTGAACGTCGGCACCCTGATCGGCGGGGCACTGATCGTCGAGGTGCTGTTCCAGATCCCCGGCATGGGTTTCATGCTCCAAGAAGCGATAGGACAACGCCAGATCGTCGCGTTCCAGTCGATCGTGGCGATCATCGCGATCATCTACGTGATCGTGAACTTCGGGGTCGACCTCCTCTACACCGTGCTCGACCCCCGGATCCGAAGCGAGGGGTCCACATCATGAGCGACCAGTCACGGGGAGCGCGACGCACCGCCCAGACAGCCCACTCCGAAGCAGCGACCACTGGTGTGGGCCTGGGCCCTTCGATGATCGCGGGTGCCGAGGCGGTCGGAATCGCCATCGGCGAACACGAACCGGAAGGTCCCCCGGAGCGGCCACCCGAGAAGAAGTTCGGCATCGTCGCGTGGGCGGCGATCATCTGGCTGTCGGTGATGTTGTTGCTGGCGATCCTCGCTCCGGTACTGCCCATACCCGATCCGACCGAGACGTTCCCCGAGATCGCCCGCAAGGGCCCCACCAGCGGTCACCTGCTCGGAGGAGATGCCCTCGGACGGGACCTGCTCTCACGCATCATCTGGGGTGGAAGGGCCAGCTTCGCGGTCGGTTTCGGTGCGGTGGGAGTCGGACTGCTCATCGGTGGCCTCATGGGGCTCGTCACCGGGTTCTTCAGGGGGCGGACCGACGCCATCCTGACCCCGATCATGAGCCTGCTCTTGGCGATACCGCAGTTCGTGCTCGCACTGTCGCTGGTCACGGTGCTCGCCTCGGCCGACGACGTGAGCTCCACCCGGCGGATCGGAGTGGTCATCGTCGGCCTGGGAGTCGTGTCGATACCGATCCTCGGCCGGATCACCCGCGCCAACACCCTCGCGTGGTCCGAACGGGAGTTCGTCACGGCTGCCAAGGCGATGGGAGCGAAGAGCTGGCGGATCATGCTGCGCGACGTGCTGCCCAACGTCGTGCCGGCCATGTTGTCGATCGCGCTGTTGGGCGTCGGCGTGGCGATCATCGCCGAGGGCGGCCTCTCGGTGTTCGGCGTGGGGGTCCAACTCCCGACGCCGTCGTGGGGCAACATCATCGCCGAGGCGCGCGGCCAGCTCCGCCAGGCGCCCCACATCGTCCTGTTCACCTCACTCGTGTTGTTCCTGACCGTTCTCTCGCTCAACTTCCTGGGCGACGTCATCAGCCAGCGCTTCGAGGTGCGGGAGGGTCAGCTGTGAGCGATGTGATGACCCTCGATGGCGTGACCGCTCCGGCACCCCACAGCGGTGCCCTGCTGGACGTATCCGGGCTCTCGACCTCCTTTTCGACGCCGCGTGGGCGACTCGGCGCGGTGAACGACGTGAGCCTCTCGGTCGAGCGCGGAAAGACACTCGGCATCGTCGGTGAGTCCGGCTCGGGCAAGTCGGTGCTGTCCCGCTCGATCATGGGCCTGCTTCCCTCGACAGCCAACCGCACGGGGCGGATCCTCTTCGAGGGGGAGGACCTGTCGGAGTGGAGCGATGCGGAGTACCGCGGCATCTGGGGCACCCAGATGGCGATGATCTTCCAGGACCCCATGACCGCGCTGAACCCCGTGATGAAGGTGGGTCGCCAGATCACCGAGTCCCTTCGGTTCCACTTGGACATGGACCGCACGACCGCTCGCCAGACCGCCGTGGAGCTGCTGCGATCTGTCCGGATCCCCGAACCCGAGAAGCGTTTCTCCAGCTACCCCCACCAGATGTCGGGGGGCATGCGCCAACGGGTCGTCATCGCGGTGGCGCTCGCTTGTGGACCCAAGCTGCTCTTCGCCGACGAGCCGACGACCGCCCTCGACGTGACGGTCCAGGCCCAGGTGCTCGACCTTCTGGCCGAACAGCAGCGCGACCGCTACATGGCGATGATCCTGGTCACCCACGACCTGGGCGTGGTTGCCGGACGGGCAGATGAGATCGCGGTCATGTACGCCGGGCGCATCGTGGAGCGCGCACCCACCCGCAGCCTGTTCGCGGACCTGAAGATGCCCTACACCGAGGCGCTGCTCTCTGCGATCCCGAAGCTCACCGATGCACCCCACACCCGCCTTGCGGCCATAGGCGGGCGTCCACCTGACCTGGTGCACCCGCCCCCGGGGTGCCCGTTCGCGCCCCGGTGCCCCTACGCGAGGGAACGCTGCATGACCGAACGACCCGAGCTCGCTCCGGTAGACGGCGACCCGGACCACCTCTTCGCCTGCCACTACCCCGTCGACTCCCCCGAGACCCTCCAGATCAAGGAGCGCATCGCAGTGGAAGCGATGATGGCGACAACTCCC
Source organism: uncultured Microthrixaceae bacterium (assembly GCA_964454385.1). Lineage (GTDB taxonomy): Bacteria > Actinomycetota > Acidimicrobiia > Acidimicrobiales > Microtrichaceae > JAMLGJ01. The sequence continues at coordinate 5,175 of CAYVYG010000113.1, read as the reverse complement.
GGCCACGGGACGCCAGCGACGACTTCCCATCCCGCCGGGCCCGAAGGAGCCTCCGATGGCCGGTAGCGGGTCCGCCCACCTGCGCGATCCACGCGAGGCTCTTCTGCGTGTGGAGAACCTCTTCATGGAGTTCCCCGCCGGACCCGGCCGCAAGGTCTCCGCGGTCGCGAACGTGAGCTTCGACCTCCAGCCGGGCGAGACCCTCGGGCTCGTGGGTGAATCCGGGTGCGGCAAGTCGACCACCGGCAAGGCCGTGATGCAGCTCCCGCACCCCACCAAGGGGATGGTTCGTCTGGGCGACACCGACCTAACGATGCTCAAGGGCGCCGCGCTGCGTGCCACCAGGCCCCGCATGCAGATGATCTTCCAGGATCCGATCTCGTCTCTCAACCCCCGCCGGACGGTCGCGGACATCGTGGAGGAACCGCTGCGGATCTGGAAGCTGGGTGACAGCGACCAGCGACGCGCCAAGGTCGCCGATGTGCTCGAGACCGTCGGCATCGACGTCGAGGCCGCCAACGAGCGCAAGCCCCATGAGTTCTCCGGTGGTCAGTGCCAGCGGATCTCGATAGCGCGGGCGGTGATAACCGATCCCGAACTGATCATCTGCGACGAACCCGTCTCCGCGCTCGATGTGTCGGTCCAGGCGCAGATCCTCAACCTCCTCGAGGACATGAAGGCCCGTTACGGGCTCACCCTGGTCTTCATCGCTCACGACCTTGCGGTGGTCAAGAACGTCTCGGACCGCGTGGCGGTGATGTATCTCGGAAAGCTCTGCGAGATCGGCCCACCGCAGGCGCTCTACGCCGAACCGGCGCATCCCTACACCGCCGCCCTGCTGGACGCGATCCCGGTCCCCGATCCCGCGGTCGACCCCGAGGAGACCGACCACCTCGGGGGCGACCTCCCCTCTCCGATCGACCCACCCACGGGCTGCCGGTTCCACACCCGGTGCCCCCGCGCCACCGATGTGTGCATCCAGGCCGAACCGCAGATGCGTGTCATCGGCGACGACCACTTCGTGGCCTGCCACCATCCTCTCACCACCCCCGTCGAGATCCAGCGCTGAAGCTCAGGGCGCGTCCGGTTCTCCTCGGGACGCACCGGTGCTCGGTCGCAAGGTGTCGGCCGGGCGATCTCTGAACCCGGCGATCAGCTCCACCAGCGCGGCGAGATCGGTTTCGTTGGTCACCCACCCGACCGACGCCCGCAGAGCGGATGCTCCGCTGCCACGCGACTTCCACAGCGTCTCGTCGAGGTCGCAGAACCCCGCGACCTCGGTCCGAGCGAAGTACTGCTCCATGTCGGCCGCGGTCAGGCCGCGCACGGCTTCACCGCAACCCGGGTTGCAGAAGCAACCCCAGCGCAACGAGATGCCGGCCGCGGACGCAGCCTCGGTTACCGCGCGATCGTGGATCATCGCTCCCGTCGGGTCATACAGGTTGAATGCGATCGTTCCCCCGCGAGTCACCCCCGGCCCACCTCCGATGACCCGCACCAGCGGCTCGCCGTTGGTGTGCCCGAGAGCTCCGAAGTCGCCCAGCAGTCGATCAGTGGCCGCCCGTACCCGGTCGTGCACGGTGTCGATCCCCACCCCGCGGAGCAGGTCGAGACCGAAGCGCACCGCCGGGATCGACGCGAAGTTCGCGGTCCCGTCCTCGAAGCCGCTGTGACCCTCGGCGAGGCGATGTGCTCCCGCAGCGACCGAGACCATCGAGATCGTCCCCCCGGCGAACCATGGCCGGATGAGCTCCGCGAGGGCGTCGCGGCGGGCGATCAGCGCACCGACACCGGTCGGCAGCCCGAACATCTTGTAGAAGCTCACGCAGGTGAAATCAGCAGGCACCGCATCGAGGTCGAGCCGGTTGGTGGGAACGAACGCTGCGGTGTCGACCAGGGTTCTCCAACCGCGCTCACGTGCGAGCTCGACCAGCTCGAGCGGGTGTTGAACACCCGAGTAGTTGGATTGCGCGGGGTAGGCGAGCAGGCCCGGCCGTCCGCTCCCTTCGGCATCGAGAAGCGCACCGAGCGCGTCGCGGTCCAACTCGAGTGAGGGGGTGCGCAACGGAACCACGCGCACGGCCGCCCCTGCCCTGCGGGCGAACTCCCGGGTGCCGTTCACCGAGTTGTGGTTGTCGGCGCTCAGGACGAGGGGCCGGTCCGGCGCGAACGGGAACGATTCGCCGACCAACTTCAGCGCCGCCGACGCGTTGGCGGTGAACACGCATTCGTGCTCGTGTGCCCCGAAGAACTCGAGCACCTCCCGCCGCGTCTGTTCCACGAGATCGGTGGCGGGCGCGCTGGTGGGGTTCTCCGAGTGGGGGTTTCCGAGAACCCGGGTGCGCCACAGGTGGGCCGTGGCGTCGATCTGGCGTTGTGCCGCAAGGCCCGCTCCGGTGTAGTCGAAGTACCTGTGCCCTGCCCGGTCCAGCTCGGCGAAGTCGGTCCGACGGAGTTCGTCGAGAACCGGATGCGGAAGCGGGGTGGGCGTGGGAACCGGGGTGCTCATCGCTCCTCCAGTGTGCCAGCACAGTGTCATTGCTGTGCCCCGCACAGTCCCTGCGCTGTGCCGGCACAGTGCGGTTGTGCTTTGATCACCTGCGATGCAGCTCAACATGGCAGCGATAGTCGACGCGGTGGCGAAGGCCCACCCCCACCGCGAGGCCCTCGTGTTCAGGGAGCGCCGCTTCGACTGGCGGACGTTGTCCGAGCGGACCGACCGCCTGGCGAACCTGCTGGCTGCACACGGGCTCGGAATCCCTGGGGAGTTCGGCTCGGTGCCACGCTGGGAATCGGTCCACGACCACGTGGCGCTGTACCTCCACAACGGCAACGAGTACCTCGAGGGGATGATCGGAGCATGGAAGGCGCGAGCAGCCCCCTTCAACGTCAACTACCGATACGTCGCCGACGAGCTCGGGTACCTCTTCGCGGACTCCCGAGCACGAGCTGTCATCTACCACGAGTGCTTCGCGAAGGTTCTCGAGCCCGTCATCGCAGCGATGACCGACCCACCCGCACTGCTGTTGTGCGTGGCCGACGGCTCCGGTCATCCGACCGAGGGCTCCCTTGCCGGGGCGCTCGACTACGAGAGCGCTCTGCGCAGCGCACCCACCACTGCTCCCGCGCCTGATGGAGACCCCAGCGGCGACGACCTCTACCTCTGCTACACCGGCGGCACCACGGGGATGCCCAAGGGAGCCATGTGGCGCCAGGAGGACTTCCTGATCGCAGCGCTCGGGATCCGGCGGCGCGACGGCTCGGAGTACTCCTCGATGACCGAGCTGGTCGAGGACGCCCGGGGGACCGTGAGGGCGCTGCCGGCCGCGCCTTTGATGCACGGTGCTGCCCACTGGAACGCCCTCTCCGCATGGTCCGCTGGAGGAACGGTGATCATCGCCGACAACCCTGAGCACTTCGACCCCGCCGATGTGCTCGGTACCGCGCAACGCCACTCAGCCACATCCTTACTGCTGGTCGGCGATCCGATGGCCCGCCCCCTGCTCGCGGAGCTCGACGAGCACCCCCGCCGGCTGCCGACGTTGCGTCACGTCCTCTCGGGTGGCGCCGTGCTGTCGCCGACCACCAAGGCCCGTCTGATGGAACACCTGCCCGGGGTGACGATCGTCGATGTGCTCGGGTCCACCGAATCGGGACGGCAGGCGGTCGCCCAGACCCGCCCGGGTGTCGACCCCTCGGGTGGTTTTTCGCCCGAGGCGACAGCGGTGGTGCTCGCCGAGGACCTCTCTGCGGTGCTGGCGCGCTCGGACCGCTCGGTGGGTTGGCTCGCCCAGAGCGGTCGGGTACCCCTCGGATATCTCGGGGACCCCGACAAGAGCAGCGCAACCTTCCCGGTGGTCGCCGGAGTCGCCTACGCGGTGCCCGGTGACCGGGCCCGCTGGCGCAGCGACGGGTCGGTGGAGCTGCTCGGTCGGGACTCGGTGTGCATCAACACCGGTGGGGAGAAGGTCTTCGCCGAGGAGGTCGAGACGGCACTCAAGACCCATCCGGAGGTGTTCGATGCGGTCGTGTGCGGACGTCCCAGCGAGCGATGGGGCTCCGAGGTCGTCGCCATCGTGTCGCTGCGCAACGGGCGCGCACCCGAGGAGTCCACAGGGGCCGTGGAAGTCGGGCTCTCCGGTGCGGCGGTCTCGGATCGTGAGCTGATCCGGGCCGCGGCTGAACACCTGGCGTCGTACAAGCTGCCCAAGGAGATAATCCGGGTGGAGGCGGTCCTGAGGTCGCCCTCGGGCAAGGCCGACTACCGCTGGGCCAGAGCCGTCGCCGAGGCTCGCGCCGCCAACTGAGCGTACTGGGCGCTGGGGCGCCCCGCCCCCCTTCCCCGCCCCCTTCCCTGACGAACTGTCCGGTGTGGCACACGCCGGCGTGATCCCAGAGCGGACAGTTCGCTGGGGTGCCTGGAACTGTCCGGCGTGGCACTCGCCGGTGTGGTCCCAGAGCGGACAGTTCGCTGGGGTGGCGTGGAGTTCGCTGCGGTGGCGTGGAGTTCGCTGCGGGGCGAGTCTGAGGGTCAGTCCTTGAGAGCGACCGCGTTGGGCGTGACGTTCATCTTCGGCTCGTAGTCGGCAGCGACCACGTCCTCGGCATCGCGCCTCATCGATGCGCGCAGCGCAGCTCGACAGTCCTCACAAGGGCCGTAGAAGGATCCGGTGGTCCCCGCACCACAGCGGGGGCACTCGAAGTCGGTTCGGCCCGCAGCGTCATCCACAGGGTCCCTCGGCGCGTCGTCCATCCCGAGAGTCTGGTCGATCCGCTCCCACGAAGGAGAGCCGCGACCCCACTCCCAGATGGCCTGCACGACAACCGATCGGCAGGACCGACGACAGCCGGACCACTCCCCCGTGTCTCCACAGCCGGCGCCGGGATCTGCACACCACATCGCGGGGAATCCACATGAAATCGCCTCTGGTTGCCCACAGGGAAGTCGTCGTATGTTCGATCCATGACCACGATCACACCCACCCACCCCTACCGGCGAGGCGGCGCAGCGCCCAGCTCGGTCGCCTTCCTGGTGACCCTTCGCGACGGCAGCGAGGAGCGCGTCGAGGGCGCCGATGCCTATCAGCAGGAGCAGTCGATGACCACCTTCTTCCGCACCGAGGGTCGCCAGACCGTCGACTGCTGGTCGGTGCGCATGGCGAGCTTCCGCACCGA
>CAYVYG010000112.1:0-9016 GCA_964454385.1 uncultured Microthrixaceae bacterium | reverse complement strand
TAAGGCACGCCGCCAGCGTTCGTCCTGAGCCAGGATCAAACTCTCCGTCAAGATCCTGTGGCTTCCATCGAGATGGTTGCCGTCAGATCGGAGAGTCGGCTTCGGGTTCTCACCCTCCGCCAACTGGCACAGTCGTACGTCTGACCGGGATTGCTCCCGATTTTCTGTCCGAATGTGCAAAAAGCATTACTGAATTGACAGGTGATCGAACCGATTGCTCGGCGCGACCATCCCGCACTCGCCTTTTGGCATTCTGTCTTCCGTTGTCAAGAAGCGCCGGTGTCCGTGGCGGAGCACCAACCCAGAACATGACTCGACGGTGGCCTCACGAGTGAGTTCGGCCAGTCGACCAGGGGTTCTGCACCCGCTCACAGACGTTGTGTCGTCCGTGTGGGGCGAGGAGCTACATTACGCTCGCGTAGACGAGCGGTCAAGCCGGTGTTCTGGGACAACGGTCACAGGACCCGTCGGCTCCCGGCCGGTGAGCTCAACCGTCGGCGACCACGATGACGTGATGGTGCTTCTTGCCGCGGGCGAGGAAGACGTACCGGTCATGTAGCAGGTCATCCGCACTCAGCACCGCCCCACCTGCCGCCAGCCGTGCGGCCAGCGATTCCCCGTTCAGGTAGTACCCGTTGGCGTTGCGACGCACCTCGCCCTTCGATACGGCGAGCTCGCTGCGTGTCAGCAGATCGACCGCGTCAGCGCCGATGACCTCGGAGCGAGCAAACGTGCTGCAGGGAGACTCTGCGACCAGCAACTCCATCGCATCCGGGCCGGCGTCGCGCACCGAGCCGCCGAAGACCACCTCGGAGGCCGCCTCGACCGCCGGGATCACGGCCTCGCCGTGGACGAGGGCCGTGATCTCCCTCGCCAACCGCCGTTGTCCCAGCCGGTGCTGGGGCGCCCTGGCGTGTTCCTCGGCCACGGCACGGCACTCCTGCGCCGGCAGGGTCGTCAGACGGGCGAGCAGCGCCTCGACGTCCTCATCCGCGACGTTGAGCAGGTACTGGTACATCTGGTACGGGCTCGTGCGATTCGCTGCGAGCCAGACGTTGGTTCCCTCGGACTTGCCGAACTTGGAGCCATCGGAGCGCACGATCAGAGGGGCCGTGAGGCCGTGGACCTGGTCGCCGCTGCTGCGCCTCACGAGGTCGACCCCGGCGGTGATGTTACCCCACTGGTCGGATCCCGCCACCTGGAGGTCGACACCGTGTCGTTCGTGGAGGACCCGGAAGTCGTTCGCCTGCAACAACATGTAGGAGAACTCGGTGAAAGAGATCCCCGATTCCCGGTCCATGCGGGTGCGCACCGAATCCTTCGCGAGCATCGTGTTGATCGTCACGTGCTTGCCGACGTCACGCAGGAACTCGAGCACCCCGATCTCGGCTGTCCACGCACGGTTGTCGAGCAGGGTCGCAGCGGTGGGTCCCGGCTCGAAATCGAGGAGGGAACCCAACTGGGCTCCGATCGCGGCCCGGTTCGCATCGAGGATGTCGGCATCGAGGAACGTGCGTTCGCTGCTGCGTCCCGAGGGATCACCGATCATCCCGGTCGCTCCTCCCACGAGGGCCACCGGTGGGTGCCCTGCGAGCTGGAAGCGCCGCAGGAGCATGATCGACTGGAGGTTGCCGATGTGCAACGAGTCCGCGGTCGGATCGAACCCGCAGTAGAGCGGCGTGGGCAGGCGGAGGCGCTCGGCGAGAGCGGGCAGGTCCGTGTGGTCGGCGACCAGTCCCCTGGCAGCCAGGTCGTCGAGGATCCCGGCTCTCACCGCGCTCTCAGGTGCGCTCATCGCGCCAACGGTACCGGTCCGGGCGAGCCGACAAGGACCTGCCACCGATCCGGCCGCTGCGCACACCACAATGGTGGCCATGGATCCGCTCTTCGGGCGGCGGTTCGTTCGCGCCCTGGTCGTGCTCTGCGTTCCGGCGCTCCTCGCCGCCTCGTGCGCGAACGTGCACGCGCGTCCTCCCCTGCGCTTCCCCCCGGACGCTGCGCCCTCTCGCATTCTCGATGCCAAGGGCCGGCTCATCACTACCATCGCCGAGGAGAACCGCCAGAGCGTCAGCATCTCCGACATCCCCGTCAGCATGCAACAGGCCATCGTCGCGATCGAGGACGCGGACTTCTGGGAGCACAACGGCATCAACCCGAAGGCGATCGCAAGGGCCGCCGATGCGAACGCCGAGTCGGGCAGTGTCTCCCAGGGTGGGTCGACCATCACCCAGCAGTACGTCAAGAACGCGTTGTTGAACGACGATCGCACCATCGCCCGCAAGATCGAAGAGGCGACGATGGCGGTCGCCATGGAGCGCGCCTACTCCAAGAGGGTGATCCTCGAGCGCTACCTGAACACCATCTACTTCGGCTCCGGGGCCTACGGGATCGAAGCCGCCTCGCGAGAGTTCTTCGGCGTGCCTGCGACCGAGTTGGCCCTGCCCCAGGCGGCGATGCTCGCAGGGGTGGTGCAGTCCCCGTCCAAGTGGGACCCGCGCCGGAGTCCCGAAGCCGCACTCGGGCGGCGCAACCTGGTGCTCGACCGCATGCAGGAGGAGGGCTACATCTCCGCTGAGCAGCGCGACACAGCCGCCGCGGAACCGCTGAGCGTCCTGCCGGGAACGAACCGCCAGGTGCAGAGCGAGCGCTACCCCGCCGCCCACTTCATCGAGGAGGTCAAGAGCTGGTTGCTGTCGGAATCCGATGCCCTCGGGGACAACCAGGCCGAACGCTACGACAACCTCCTGCGCGGGGGTCTGACGATCACCACCACCATCGATCTCGATCTGCAGGCCGAGGCCGAAGCCGCCATCGCCGAGGTCCTCCCCGGCCAGGGCGCCGATCCCCGCATGCCCGACGCAGCGCTCACCTCGATCGAACCCCGCACCGGTTTCATAAGGGCGATGGTCGGCGGCCGGGACTTCTGGGGTGGCCATTCCTACGCCAAGTTGAACCTCGCAGAGGGTGCCGGCAGGTCTACCGGATCCGCGTTCAAGCCGATCGCGCTGGCGACGGCGCTCACCAACGGGGTGTCACCCGAGAAGCGCTTCGACGCGCCCTCGGCGGCGTCGTTCCGGATCCCGGGCGGGACCTGGAACGTCAAGGGCGGCGGGATCGGTTCGGGAACGATGGCGCAGTGCACGGTGGTGTCCTCCAACACCTGCTACGCCAACATCATCCTCGATGACCAGGTCGGTGCCGAGGACACGGTGGAGATGGCCCGTGAGCTGGGACTCGTCGAGACGCGCCTCGATGCGGTCCCTGCGGCGGTGCTGGGCGCCAACAACGCGACCGTGCGGGACATGGCATCGGTCTACGCGACCTTCGCGAACGGTGGCATCCATGTGCCGCCGGTGTACGTGACCAAGGTGGAGCGCACCGACGGCACGGTGCTCTACGAGCACCCGCACGCACAGACCAAGGTGCTCGAGCCGGAGGTAGCGCGCCAGATCAACGACATCCTCCCCGGGGTGATCTACGCACCCGGCGGCACCGGTCATCGAGCTGCGATCGACCGCCCGGCCGGCGGCAAGACGGGATCGGCCCAGAACAACACCGACGCGTGGTTCTGCGGGTACACACCGCAGCTCGCAACGGCTGTCTGGGTGGGTTTCAGCGAGACCCGGCCCGATTCGAGCGGCAGGCAGCGCCTGGTCTCGATGGTCCCCGGCAACACTCCCATCACCGTCTACGGCGGCACCTACCCCGCCAGGATCTGGGCCGCGTTCATGTCCTCGGCGCTCGAAGGTGCGCCCGCACTGCCCCTCAACCCCCCGGAACCGCCGCCGACGACCACGACGACCTCGCCGGACCCAGCCGACATCCTCGATCCTCCCACCCCGCCCGACGCCGAGACGTCCAGCGAGGTACCCGACGTGGTGAACCGCATCGGTGACGACGCAGCCGCCGTCATCAAGCGAGCGGGGTTCAAGGTGAAGGTCGCGACCATCGAAGGGGGCCCTGATTCGGCTCCCGGCCGGGCTGTCGCCCAGTCGCCACCGGGCGGCTCCAGCGCTCCGAGCGGTTCGACGGTCTGGATCGAGGTGACCGAGGGCTCACCCGCATCGAAGACCCCGGTTCCGGACCTCCGTGGATACGGCCGCGGCCAGGCGATCGAGGAGCTCCAGCGCCTGTACTTCGAGGTGACCACGCGTCTCAGTGAGCCACCCGAGGGGTCGAGAGCCCCTGGAGGCGGTGCGTTTGCCGGTGGTCAGGTCTGGAGGACCACCCCGGCCGCGGGTGAGCTGTCCCCTGATGGCACGGTCGTGATCGACTACACGCCGGAACCGGCACCGACGACGACGGCTCCGACCACGACGACCACCTCACCGTAACCCTCCGGCCTTGATCGCTCGCGCCGATCATGGCGAATCAAGCCGTCACACGTCCCCATGGGATACTGCCCGCATGGCAGAGAATCCTCCGCGGCGACGGATCGGGCTGATTGCAGCGGGCGTCTTCGCCGTGGTCGTGGCGGCTACTTGGATCTGGATGCTGTTCATCTACGACCCGGGACGACTGATCGACGAGCTGCCCGACAAGGCGTTCCCGACCGAAGCCGAACAGATCTGTGCGGATGCGGTCGCTGAGATCTCGGAGCTACCGCCGGCACAGACCACCGATGACCCGATCGAACGAGCGGATGTGATCGACGATGCGAACACGATCCTGTCGCGGATGCTCGGCCAGCTCGCGCCGCTCGTTCCGTCGGAACCACCGGAGTCCAACGAAGCCGTCAGCGAGTGGCTCGATGACTGGGCGACCCACATCGGCGACCGTCAGGCGTACGCGGACGCGCTGAGGACAGATCCCGATGCGCGGTTCACCGAGACGCCGAAGGGCACCAAGCAGATCTCACGAGCGATAGTCGGATACGCCGAGGTGAACGACATGCCCAGTTGTGCGCCCCCCGGAGACGTCTAGCGAGTCGGGTTCCCGACTGCGACTAGAGCTCGCTCAGGGACCTCGCGGTGGGGCGGGTCCGTTGTGGTCGGTTGCGTTCTGGGCCAACAGGAGCGCGCCGGTCGGGGTTCGCCAGACGCGTACGTCACAGGCAGGTTCGAGGCCGGCAGTCGCCGCTCGGACCCGGTGTGCTTCGAGCAGATCCGGCGGCAGGTCTCCGATGTCGAGGTGCTCGATGCGCCACGGATCGTGTCCGTGGACCAACCCGTGGTGACGGCGGCACAGCAGCGCCCCGTTGTCGATGTCGGTGCAGCCACGTTCCTCCCAGGGGAGCTCGTGGTGCGCGTCGCACCACTGCGCGGGTGCCTCGCACCCCGGGAATATGCAACCTCCGTCGCGCAGCAACAGCGCCTGGCGCTGAACCGGGGTGAAGAACCGGGTGCTGCGACCCAGGTGAAGGGGATCACCGCTGGGATCGAGCACGACAGGCTGCAGGTTCGCGTCGCAGAACAGCATTGCCGCGGTCACCGCATCGACATCGCCACCATCGATCGATCGGACTCCGGTCGGTCGTCCCATGCCGTCGGTCATCACCGGGAGCACCGCCTCGGTGGCGGGTTTCGCTGAGCTCGGGTTGGCCGACGCTCCGCGGCGCAACAACTCCACGACGGCCCGGGCCCTCAGGATCCCGCGTGTCGGGATCGGTAACCCGGTCGCCTCGTGGGAACGGACCGCGGCCCGGTACTGGCGGTCGGTCTCATCGTTGATGATCCGCTCGGCAGTCACGGCGTTGTGCCCGGAGAGCTCCAGGCGCAGGTGCAGGTGGCCTTCGAGATCGCTGCTCATGGACGCAGTGTCACGATCCCCACAATCGGGTTCGGGGCCGTCCTGGTCCAACAGACCGCCGAGCGCACGGAGGTGCCTGACGAAGATCGGGTACCGGTGCCTGCGGGCGAACGCCACCAGATCGTCCTGGAGCGCGAGGAGCTCCTCGGCGATGCGCTCACCCTTGTTGGCGTTCGCCAGCGCCAACACGTGGTCGGTGCTGATATCGCCGTTTGCGAGCGCCGTCGCGAAGGCAGGGAATCGAGCCAGCGTGCGGGCCACCTTCAGCTCACGGCCCACTGTCGAACCAGCCGCGTGGGTGCGGTTCGACTTCCAGGTCCGCACCCCCACGCCCAGGGTTGCTTCGGTCAGTCCCGAAGCCGCGAGGCGGCCCAGCGCGATGGCGTTGAGCGCGTCGAGCTTGCGGCGGGCCTCCTCCACAGCCAGCACCGTGCCCATCAGCGACTCATCGGCGAGATCTGCCGGATCGAGAGAATCGAGAGCACCGCGCATGCCATCGAGGTGCCCGGTGAGCACACCGAGTGCGTCGGGTGCCTGGGATTCGATCAGGCGCAGGTTGTCGTCGGCCTCACGGATCCTCACGCGCAGGGCGGCGAGCGCCTCGTCGAAGTGGTCACCGCTGCGCTGGGGACCCCGGCGACCCTCACTGCAGACATCGGTGGGGACCTCCTGTGCCTCGTGTTCCCCTTCATCGAACATGGGTTCCATCATTGCGGAGGGGTGTGACACGCTCCCCGTGGATTCAGATTCCCGGCGACTCGCGTCCTCGAGAATGCCGACACCCGGTCACGGGTCCATCCTCTCAGACCTCGAATCCCCTGCGCGCGAGTCGCACTAGGCTCGGTTCGTCCGCGATCTCCTCGAGCTCCTCGAGGGTGACCCATCGCAGCTCCTGGGACTCGTGGTTGCCCCGCGGAACCGCGTCGGGTGGTGCGAGCACCACGAATCGCAGGTCCAGGTGGAGGTGCTCGCCGAGGGAATCACCGTGATCCACCGCGTGGATGTCGAGATCGATCGCGGGCAACCTCACCCGCAGGCCCTCGATCCCTGTCTCCTCGGTGGCTTCTCGAAGCGCCACGCCGGCCAGCTCGTGGTCGCCGTCCGCGTGGCCCCCGGGCTGCAGCCAGCGGCGAAGCTTGGTGTGCATCATGACCAGGGTCCGCTCCCGTGCCGAATCGAGCACCAGCGCGGAACCGGTCAGGTGACCCACCGCGGTTTCGCGATCGGCGAGCGACTCGCCGTGGTCCGACAGCAACGAGAGCACCCGTGCGCGAACCCGGTTCGGAACGCCCGCCGCCAGGTCCGCCTCCTCGATGCGACGCCTGGATCGCAGCGGATCACGGCTGGCCGCGAGCTCCGGGCTTCCGGCGCCCGACCACAGGACCTCCGGTGCGCTCACGACATCCTCGCCGGTGACACGTATCCCGAGCCCGGCACCACGAAGCGCCATCTGTGCTCCACCGCCCGTGAGATGCCGATCCGGGGCGTGCGCAGCGGCCTCGGCGGTGGTTCTGTCCCGTCGCCGCACAGGCGCACCGCAGATCGCGGATCGCACACGTCGACACCGTCGTGGGCGAGGGTGATGCCCAGGGCTTCGCACAGCTTGCCGGGGCCGTTGGTGAGGTCTGCGTCGCGGCGGGCCGAAGGGCGGTCCCTGCGCATCGCCTCCGTGCCGCACACCGGCTCCAGCGCCCGCAACAGCACCGCCTGGCCAACGCCTTGGGGACCACAGGACACGTTGGCGCAGGTGTGTATACCGTATGACAGGTAGGTGTACAGGGTTCCGGCCTGCGCGAACATCGACGCGGTGCGTGCGGTCGGACCGCGATAGGCGTGGCTCGCGGGGTCGTCGGGACCCATGTAGGCCTCGACCTCGACGATGCGCCCGGCTCGCTCCCCGACGACGATCAGCTTGTTCAACAGCCGCGGGGCGACCTCCACCGAGGTGGCCCCGAGCAGTGCGCGCCCGACGACGGCGATTCCGTCGTTCACCCGTCGAGCCAGCGCTGCCGCGCCGCGGACATGGCATCGGCGAAGCGGCGGCGCTGCACCGCGACCGCCTCGGGGCCGGCGGATCCGGGGCTCCGGCGGTTGCGCACCGACGCGCCTGGCTCGAGCAACCCGACCCCCCGCTCGCCCAGGCGTTCGTCGCCCGCGACAAGATCGACCAGCGGCTCACCGCTGTCGATGCTGGCGCGAACGAGCTCACCGATGACCGCGTGTGCCTGCCTGAAGGGCATCCCGTCGCTCACCAACAGCTCCGCCAGGTCGGTCGCTGCCGCGTACGGGCTGTCCGCCGCAGCCGCCATGCGGGTCGTGTCGAAACCGACGGTGCGGTAGAGCCCGGTCATCGCGCCGAGCGCGAGCCCGACGGTGTCGAGAGCGTCGAACAGCGGCTCCTTGTCCTCCTGGAGGTCCCGGTTGTAGGCGAGCGGCAGCGACTTGAGCGTGGCTAGGAAGCCCGTCAGGTCACCGATGAGCCTGCCCGCCTTACCCCGCGCGAGCTCCGCGATGTCGGGGTTCTTCTTCTGGGGCAGCATCGAGGACCCCGTCGAGTAGCGGTCGTCGAGTACGACGAAGCCGAACTCGCCCGACGACCACACGACGATCTCCTCGCCCATGCGCGACAGGTGCAGGCCGACCATCGTGAGCACGAACAGGCTCTCGGCCACGAAATCGCGGTCCGCGGTGGCATCGAGAGAGTTCTCGAACCGCGCCGCGAAGCCGGCATCGGCGGAGGTGAGATCAGGGTCGAGCGCCAGCGAGGAGCCGGCGAGCGCTCCCGCTCCCAGGGGCGAGATGTCCACCCGCCGGCGGCAGTCGGCCAACCGGTCGAGATCGCGCAGCAGCGCCCACCCGTGGGCGAGCAGGTGGTGGGCCAGCAGCACGGGCTGGGCCTGTTGCAGATGGGTGTACCCCGGAAGGTAGGCCGCACCGCGACCGGTGCCCGCCTCGTCGGCCCGTTCGGCCAGCACGCCGGCGAGCTCCAGGATCCGCGTGGCGATCGAATCCAACTCGGTGCGCAAGTGGTGACGCAGCGCGGTCGCGACCTGGTCGTTGCGGGACCGCCCGGTGTGGATCTTGGCACCCGCCGGCCCCGCGAGCTCGGTCACACGGCGCTCGATGACGGTGTGGACGTCCTCGTCGGATGGCGTGAAGTGGAGCTCACCCGTTTCGTGCTCGCGCTCGACGGCATCGAGTGCCCCGAGCACGGACGCCTCCTCGGTGTGGTCGATCAGGCCCGCGGAGCGCAACCCGCGGACGTGCG
>CAYVYG010000111.1:0-9038 GCA_964454385.1 uncultured Microthrixaceae bacterium | reverse complement strand
ACGATCAGCAGCCGGCCCAACCTGCCGTTGCCGTCGAGGAACGGGTGGATCGTCTCGAACTGGTAGTGCAGCAACGCCGCCTGCACCAGAGGCGGGAGAACCGGTTCTTCGTGGACGAACCGTTCCAGGTCGCTCAGCAGGACACTGAGCTCGTCGGGCGGTGGCGGCACGAAGGTCGCTGTCTCGATCGTGGCGCCCACCGGTCCGATCCAGTTCTGGGAGCCTCTGAGCTCGCCGGGCTGACGGTCCCGACCACGGACGCCGGCGAGGATCACTGCGTGCATCTCCCGGATCAATCGGACGCTCAGCGGCAACGTATCGAGACGGCGAAGACCCACCTCCATGGCCTCGACGTAGTTCACGACCTCCTCGATGTCGGCTCCATAGGGTTGGTCGCTCGCCTCAGCGTCGAACAGCTCCACCAGCGAAGCCTGCGTGCCCTCGATGCGCGTCGAGGCCACGGCCTCTCGCCGCAGATATGGACGCACCAGCAGGTGTGGAACCGGGAGCAAGCGACCGGCGCCCGCGAGGCGACCCAGCGCTGCCTCGGCATCGGCCAATCGCAGAAGGTTCTCCCGCGAGATCGTGACGTGCCGCGGGATCGGCTTCGGGAAGAACGCCACGCAGCCGTGCCGACCGCCGGTGCGTCGCACACTTCCGAAGGCGTTGTTCGCGTATCGGCTGGGGTCCATGGGAGCCACCCTAGATCGACCCACAACGAAACGAGGGATTTGTTAAGGGTCGAGTGTCGTCCCGAAGCGTTCGACAACAGACGATCACTCGGCAGCGAACTCGAACGAGCGGTGACCCGTGTCCGAGCTTCCGGTGATCTGGGCGACTCCGACTGTGCTGGGCTGGGTCGCGCCGTCCGGCGACCATCCCCATGGATGAGGTGTCAAGTCGCCGCGCAGCGAACCCCAACTGGCGGAGGTCGAGGCTGGACCATTTGGCTCAGCCGGGTTCTGCACGAACAGACTCAAGGTGCAACTCGCCACTGCTGCTACCTGGATCCCCCCTGTTACACACCAACTCACCGCTGGGAAGGAGGCCGCGCATATAGGTTCCACTCCCCGCACAGGGCTCGGCTATGGAACGTTCGGTTCCTTCGTCATGATAGATGAACTCTTCAACCCCGACTCCGATCGGCCCCTTGGCAGCGACAAGTTGGTTAGTTGAACCCCAAGCGGCGAATACCTCTCCGTCAATCGTTGAGACGACTTCACCGCTGAGCAGATCGACGAGTGAGGACTCGTGCGCCCCCACGATGAACGTAGCTACTTCCCCGCTGTTGCCAAGCAACAGCCCGAGACCGTCCCCGGCATCTACCTTCGGATGTCGACGAGGCCCGACGCAACGCGACCGTGCATGCTCTCGCCGCCGAAGCTCAAGAGCTCGGGATCTACTGACCCCAGTCGCGCAGGCAGCCCGTACTCTGTAGACATGACCGATACCCGAGCGACGCCGTTGCGGGACCTGGTCGAGGCTCGCCGCGAGGAGATCAAGGCCATCGTTGCGCGACACCACGGACGATCCGTCGCCATCTTTGGGTCGGTAGCTCGGGGAGAGGAACGGCCGGACAGCGACATCGACTTCCTCGTCGAGCTCGCCTCGGACACGCGGCCGATCGAGATCCTCTCGATAGGCGTCGAGCTTGAAGAGGCGCTCGGTGTCAAGGTCGACGTCGGCACCCCGGCGTCCCTGCGGGAACGGCTGCAAGACGAGGTACTGGCCGAGGCCGTACCGCTTTGAGCCGGCGGGATGAGGCCCGGTTGAGCGACATCGCCGAGGCCATCGCTTGCCATTCGTGACCATCTCTTTCCATGGCCCACCGGTTGTCGATGCAATCTGTTCCGCTACACTTGCTTCGTTGGTTTCGTTTGATTCGTTCAGGAGCTGTATGACGATGGAATCCGAGGTGGAGCAGGCGGAAGCGGCTGCGAGTGCGCTGGCCAAGGGCCGAGTGGTGGTCATGCCCCGTGGACCCAACGCAAAGCCGGTCGAGGTACCCGAGTCGGTGGTGCGTGCGCTCGCCGACGTGTTGGAGCACGCTCGCAGGGGAGAGTCGGTGCAGGTCATAGCGAACAACGAGGAGATCACTACCCAGCAAGCCGCTGACCTGCTCAATGTCTCCCGACCCTTTCTGGTCGGACTCGTTGACCGTGGTGAGATCCCTTCGCGCAAGGTCGGCACGCGACGGCGCCTCAAGGTCGCTGATGTGTTGCTCTACCGAGATGTCGACCAGGCCCGACGCAACGCGGCCGTGAATGCTCTCGCCGCTGAAGCTCAAGAGCTCGGGATCTACTGACCCGCGTGTCGCGACCAGTGGCGCTGCTCGACGCCAACGTGCTCTACCCGGCTCGTCTTCGCGACCTGCTGATGCGGCTCTCCATTGCGGGCATCTACCAAGCCCGATGGAGCGACCAGATCCTCGACGAGTGCTTCCACAACCTGCTTCAGGACCGGCCTGATCTTCAAGCAACACAGCTGGACCGCACCCGTCGACTGATGACAACGGCTCTACCCGACGCGACCGTCGCCGGCTACAAACAACTGATCGAGGATCAAGCCCTCCCAGATCCCGATGACCGCCACGTACTCGCAGCGACGCTCGCGGCCGAAGCGGCGATGCTTGTCACAGCGAACGTGCGGGACTTCCCCGGCGACAAGATCCCTTCGACTCTGCAGGTTCTATCGCCGGACAAGTTCGTCCTCGCGCTCGCCACTGAGGACCTCGATGCCGTTGTGGATGTCATCGAGTCACAGGCCGCCGCGCTCGCCAACCCGCCGATGACGGCCAGCCAGTTGCTCGACGGTTTGGAGGAGGTCGGTCTCTTCCGCTCGGTCGCCCGACTCCGCTCCACCGTCACGTGACCGGGCGGGTCGACTTGGCAATCCAATTGGCAATCTACGCAGCGCTACGGGACGGTTCGGCTCGACACGCAATGAAGCGAGATCCGCGCCAGGCCTGATAGAACAGCACTCGACAATACCAACCGGACCCGCCGGAAGTGCCTACGGATCAGAAGGTTGGGGGTTCGAGTCCCTCCAAGCGCGCTGGCTGAACTGAATCATCCAGCTCAGGCACCACCCGTCGTCCCTGACGACCGGTCAGGCGCGCGGCACTCGATGTCCGCCGCGTTGCTCCCCTCGATGCGCGTCGAGACCGCAAGAACGAACCCCGCGAACCGAACGCGGTGTTCGCCCTGGTCAGCCGACGTCAGAACGGCGCGCTACGAGGTGGAAGTTCTGCGCAGCCCAGCGCCGGTCGTAGCCACACGTCGAGCAGATGTCTCGCCCTCGTATCTCGGCAGAGGTCGCACCCTCTGGAACCGGAATCCGGTAGGTGAGCAGGTCGGGATCACCGCTCCAGCCGATGCCCGGGCCGTCATTCGCCGCCTTCACGAACGGAGCCGGAGTCCAGGTGAGGCCACCGTCGAAGCTCAGCTCTGGAGCGTTTCCCTTGGAGAAGGCCACGAACAACAGGTCTGCGCCGCTGGGAGCGGGTTCGTCGAAATGGATGGTCTTGGACGGCGACTCTGCCCAGATCTGGTACTCCTGGGTGCCGATCAGGTGATAGGGGACCGCCGGGCTGATCTCGACGTTGTCCCAGTGCCAGGTCGCCGGCTTCGTGATCGACGGACAGTGATCGAGAGTGCAACCAGCCTTGCCGTTCTTCTCGGGTTCGTAGTTCGACTGCTGGAACTGCACCACCGCCGAGTCGCCGAGAACCCCCGGAGGGATCGCGAACTCGTCCACCTGTTTCATCTCGCCGGTGACTGTCGACTCGACGAGCATCTTCACCCTGTCCCTGGTGATTCTCAGCTCGTATGTATCACGGCGAGTGTCCGAAAGCGACACCAGCGGGCGGATGTCCGGACCCAACCAGAAGAACTCGTGGCCTCCGGCATACCGGTAGTCATCGAACACCTTCCCGAGCCAGTACTTGCGCGGGCCCGAGTCGACCACCTGGAAGTAGACAGCACGACGCGGCGGGCCGACCTGGTGGAACCAGTGGTCGGTCGGAGCCACGAGCTGATCCTCCGGAGGGGTGATCCAGATCTCCCACCAGTCACCGGCGCTCGGACTGAGCGTGGAGACATCCACCTTCACGACCGCCTCACCCCGGGTCAGGTCGACCATGTGATCGGGCTTGAGCGACACGATCCCCGATGCGGTTCCCTGGCTCGGCGGGTTGATGGCGGTCATGAGGTGGTTCTTGCAGGAGTAGACAGTCTCCGCGTAGGTGGTGATCCGGTGAGTCGCCGGGGGTGGTCCGCAGTTCATGTCGTGCTGCGCGTCCATGGGCTCAGGAGCCAGATCCCAACCCGAGGTCCCCTGCATGATCGGTTGTGCGAACCACCCGGGCAGGGCGTTCATCCTCGATTCGGGGGAAGCCGGCTCACCGGTGAAGGTCTCACGGAAGAGCCGCCCGGTGCCGCCGGGCGTACCGGGCACGGGTCCTTCGGGGCCCGGAATCGACGTCGGTGTGCCTCCGGAACCCGCTCCGTCGCCCCCCGGTGGAGTGGTGGGCTCCGAAGAAGGCAACGAGCTGGTGCATGAAGTGATCGCAAGCGAAACGGCGCAAGCCAGGACGCACACGAGTCGGGTGGTCGTACGTATCATGTCCGCTCCCTGCTCGGCGAGCTGGCCGTCGAATCACGGATGTCCTCTACCATCTTCCCCACACTCCCCTGAGTCAGTCAACATGCGATGACTTGCTTCGACCGATCGTGTCATTGTCGTTCGACGTTCATATTGGACGTCATTGGTCGACAGGCCATTTCATTCAACAAGACGGACGCGGCTCCACTCTTCTTGATCGGCAGATCGGGTTGGATCTTGAGCACACGACGTGGAACCCACGCACGACCGGCTACGTACGAACGACCTCGTACAGCAGCGATTCGCAGGTTGACTCCGGTACCACCGGGAGCAGTCGTCGCCTCACTGCCCAGTCCAGCAGCCGCGCCTTGCGACCGATCGGGCGCGCAGCGATGCCACGGTACGAGTGCAATCGCAGCCCGGCCCGATCGGCGAGCTCCGCTATCCCCCATGGGCTGAGCAACAGGGCGTGGTCGACGTTCTCGAAGGGCCGCCCTCTCAGGTTCTGGACGATCCGCCAGGCTGCGTAGGGATTGGGGCTCGTGAGCACGAACTTTCCATCCCGAGCCAGCAGAGCTGCCGCAGCGTCGAAGAGTCTGCCCGGACGACCGAGGTGCTCGACCAACTCCCCCGCAACGATCAGATCCCATTCCCCATCGGGCAGCTCACCTGTGGTCACGTCCATGCAGGTCACGTGATATCCGCGCTGCGAGAGCCGTTCCACCTCGTCGGCAACGACATCGATGCCGAGCGCAGTACCGGCTACTTCGACGAGCTGACCGTGCAGCCACCGTTCGCTGCGCTCGGTGTCAACGGTGTGGTCCACCACTCCGAGGTCCAGCACACGCCGTCCCCGCGCCAGAGCGCGCAGGTGGGACACCCGGTCGGGAATCGGGGAGCGGTGCGCTGCGGCGACCTGCGCTTGGCGTCGGTTGATCAACCCTGGGTTCATCGGGTCCGGGCTCACACACGACCAGTGCCACGGGGCCTCCGCAGGTTCCTGGAAGTCTGGCGAGTTCTCTGAGCGAGGCGCTTGCATGGTTCCACTCCGTAGCACTGGGCCAACCGACAGAAGCCACCCGATGTGCGACACTGTGATGGCTCGGTGCAGCGTCGAGAGTAACCGGTGTTGCACCACACCCCACCCGAACGCAGCCGAGCCATCGCGCACCAGGAGTCAGATCCGTTGAGCCCACCACGGGTCCTGTACAGCTTCCCTCACACACTCGGTGCACCGGGAATCGGAACGACCGCGCTCAACCAGGTGCTCGGGCTCCTGGAACTGGGTGTGGACGTGACCGTTTGTTGCGCGAGCCTCGGTGGTCAAGCGAGCTCCCTGGCTGGCGCCCCGAACGCTCGGAAGCGGGCGAGCAACCGATCGGGAACGGGTACCGCCAAAGCGGCCGGACCACCGATGTCGGCGCGGGTCATCGAGACCCTCGCCGTCGCCGGCCGACGCATCCCACACCGTGCACTCGGGATCGATCGCGCCCTGCGCTTCCACGACCGGCGGGTCGCGAGCCTTCTGCGCCGCCAGCCCCGACGCTACGACATCGTCCACGGCTGGCCCCTCGGGTCGCTGAGCACGTTCGAGGTCGCGCGGTCCGCCGGGATCGCTGCGGTTCGTGAATCCCCGAACTGCTACACCGCGGTCGCCTACGAGCGGGTCGCTCAGGAAGCGCTGCTGCTGGGCCTGGAAGTACCGGCGGGAGCGTCGCACCACTACGACGCCGCTCGCCTCGGGCGAGAGGAGAACGAGTACGACCTGGCAACCGCGATCCTCGCTCCATCCGATGCCGTCGCCGAGTCGTACGCGTGCAGACCGGGCCGCCCACTCGAGGTCGTTCGGCACCGGTACGGATTCGATCCGGACATCTTCCCTGCGCCGGCCCGAACGCACCGCGAGGACTCACCGTTCACGCTCCTCTTCGTAGGAAGCTGCGAACCCCGCAAGGGTCTTCACTACGCCCTGCAGGCCTGGCGCAGCTTGGACCTCGGGACCAAGGGATCACGGTTCGTGATCGTGGGTCGCTGGGAGGACGACTACCGCCGTCTGCTGGCCGAGGAGCTCGTCGGTAGAGGCGTGGAGGTGAGAGAGCCCAGCAGCGACGTCGGCGCGATCATGCGTGAAGCTGACGCTCTGGTGCTCCCCTCCATCGAGGAAGGCAGCGCGCTGGTCACCTACGAGGCCCAAGCCAGTGGCTGTGCCCTCCTGGTGTCGAATGAATCCGGTGCCCTGATGACCAACGGTGTGCACGGATTCGGACACACTGCGCGGGACGCAGCAGCTCTCACCGATCAGATGGAGCTGCTCGCGCGCGATTCGGGGCTCCTGGCACGCATGCGCTCTGCGGTGATCGAGCATCGCGACGAACTGACCTGGGGAACAGCCGCGATCCGCCTGGCTGAGTGCTACGACTCGGTGTCAGCGCGCCGGTGAGCACAGATCGTCCACCATGACCCTCGTGAGGTCCGGGTTGCGACCGTTGACTCCGGACCGGTACCGGAATCGGATCTCGCGATCCCGCCTGCCCAGGTACCACAGCAGTGGCGCCAGGGGGGTGCTCAGGAGCCGGCCCTTCCACCTCCCCGGTTCCCCGATCCGGCGATCCTGCTGCCAGGCGTACGAGTAGTCGGACTGCTGGATGTCACTGTGGTCGACATCGTCTCGGACCTTGGTGGTCCTGCACATGACATACATAGGCATCCGACCGTGCAGGCTCACTCGCTCGCCGGGACGCGGCCGGTGCACGCTCCACCACCAGCGCTCACGGGGGATCTCAGCCACGAAGACCTCGGTGCCGGCATACCCACGGTCCTGCGCGTAGAGGGAGAAGAACAGCTCCGGAGCCAGCTGCCAGAAGCCGTGTCCGCAGAACTGGTTTGCCGGTAGCACGTGGAGGATCCTGCCATCCACGGAGGCGAGCGACGAGACGTTCCACAACGCGGTTGCGATGTCGTAGATGTGCTCCAGGGTGCCGAGATCCAACACCACGTCGTAGGGGTCCGGTGGTCGATCGAAGTGGACGTTGAGATCACGGATGATCGACGCTTCTTCGAAGTCCGAGTTGTCGAGTGAGTCCACGCGGGTGGCGCCGAGCTCCGCCATGAGGAGCTGCTCGGCGGTCGAGCCGAAGGACCTTCCATCTGTGGAGGGGAAGGCGGCCTCGATCTGCCGTGGGTTGACGTGCAAGCTCTGGCGGCCCAGCGTGATCGATGACCCGAAGTCCCCGCCTCTTTCGTGCTCATAGCGCAGGAAGTTCAGTGTGTGGACGTCTATACCCATGGTGGTGCAAGGGGATTGCGGGACAGGCCGGGGTGGGACTGTAGATCCCGGTCACGGGTCACCGGTAGCTGAGGCGGGATCGGTGGACCGTTCGCCCAGTCGGAGGAGCTCGGATGCACATCGGTCCCACGTCGCTCCCTCGACCCGGGCACGCCGGCTCTCGGGAGTGCCCACCGACTGGCCGGCAAGAGCCCGACGCACCAGCTCGACGAACTGCACGTGGTCCGACGCGACAGCGACCACATCCTCATAGTGGTGAACCTCCGGGAACTCGGTGCTGACGACGGGGACACCCAGAGCCAGGTACTCCTTCAACTTGATCGGGTTCGCGTACTCGTTGAAGGCGTTGCGTATCCGGGGCAGCACCGCTACGTCGAACGCGGCACCGTAAGCCGGGATCTGCTCATAGGGACGGAAGCCCAGATAGCGGACGTTCGGGAGTGCGACGAGTCGATCGACCGGACAGGTCGCATGGCCCACCAGGACGAGCGTGGCCTCGGGGAATGCCCGTGCGACCTCCTCGAGCACGACAAGATCGACCACGTAGTCCTCGATACCACCGAAGAACCCGATGATGGGCCCGTCGATGTCTGCGATGTCGGACGGCCTGTCGTGGTCGGTGACGCCGAAGCGCTCGAGATCGACGCCGTGGTCGAGGAACTCCGCCCGATCTCCCGCCATGGCGCCTTCGACCTCCATCAAGGCGTGCGACGTGTACAGGACGATGTCACTGTTCGACACGAGCTCTGATTCCAACCCCCTGATCAGGTCCCCGTCGGCCTCCGCGAACCCCGAATGGAGATCGGAGCGGTTGGCGAGCAGTGCTCGTCTGGGGAGCGGGCTGACCACATCCCAGGCGGTGGGGATGGTCACCATCACCACCGAACGGTCGACGCGGATACCTGCTCGGCGCGCCGCCAAGCGCAGCTGCGCCCGCACCAGCGCCGCATTGAACCTGCGGATCATCGGCGAGCCGTACACCGGCACGAAGACCGGGGTCATGACGTAGAACTCCGGCAGACCCGCAACCGGCCGGGCGAGGAACCTCATGACACTGCGCAACTTGCGGAGTATCCGACGGGTCACCTGAGTGGTCTTTCCAGGCGTCGGCATCCGCATGCCGATGCTGTTGACCAGCAGCACCCTGCGC
>CAYVYG010000110.1:0-9094 GCA_964454385.1 uncultured Microthrixaceae bacterium | reverse complement strand
GGGTACCGGTGACGGTGGCGACGCTGATCCCCGGGCTGATCCTGATCGGGGTGCCCTTCGTCAGCGCGATGGGACGGATCACGGGTTGAGCACCACCACCACGCCGCAATCGACAGGGCAGTCGGAGTCCGAACCAGGACCAGATCAGTCAAGACCGGGAAGAGCAGTCAAGACCGGGAAGAGCCAGGACAGTCAAGACAGAACAGGCAAAGCAGGCAAGACAACCAGCCACACCGACAACCCGCCACACGCGGGACAGGGAGAGTGATGAACCGATGAGCACCTGTGGGCACCAGACACCCGAACACCTATCGAGACACCGGACGCGACATCGCGGCGAGTCGGGCGAGGGGGTCATCTCGACCGCCATCGCGGTACTGATCGTGGCGCTGCTGGGGGTCGCTCTCTGGGCCGGCTTCAGCACGATAATGAGCGACGCCACAGACCGGACGAGCGATCAGATCCGGTCCATCGACGGCACCCCCTGACCGATGACTGCACCGCATCCGCCGACACGTCGGGTGCACCGCCGGGGTCGGCGCGAGAACGGCGAACGCGGTGCGGGACTACTTCCGACCGTGTTCGGGCTCGCCATCGTGTTGGCCATGTTGGGCGTGGGGTGCAACGTAGCGCTCGGACTCTGGAGCCGCACCGCGACGGAGTCGATCGCCTATGAGGCCGCCAGGTGGGCGGCGACCGCCGACCCCGGAGCCGACCAGGCCGCGATCCGCGAGCAGGCCATCGACCGCGCGTGTGCTCAGCTGGGTGGGGACTGCTCGGATGTGCACCTAGCCTTCGAACCCACCGACCCGGCAGACACGATGGTGCATCTGCACGTCCATGCGCCGGGCGTGCGCCTGCTGCCACGGTTCCTTGCCGGAGGAGGGCCGATCGTCGGTGATCTCGACCGTACGATCCGGATCCGCAGGGAAGGCCTGTGAGGCGTTCCGAACGCGCGATGGTCGCAGGAGCGGAGGCGCTGGCGATCGGAACCGTGATCCTGCTTGCAGGAACGATCCTCGTCGTCAACGCCTGGACGGTCATCGACACCCGCCTCGCGCTCGAGGGCGCGGCCCGGGAGTATCTGCGCGCCTACACCGAGGCCGACGGACCCGAGACGGCGCACGCAGAGGCCGACGCCGCAGCCGGTGCAGTTCTCGAGGACCGACCGCGGCTGCTGGCCGGCCTGCACATCGACCCACCGCGGCCCGAGCTGTTCGGTCCCTGCGCACCCGCAGCGGTCACCATGACCGCCGCGGTGCCGACCATCGGCATACCTGCGATCCGCAACGGGTGGGCGGAGCACACCGTGCACGTGAGCGCGGTCGAGCTCATCGACGCCCACCAGGAGATGAACAGCGGCGCGGCCTACGACCTCGACCGAACGGCGTGCGGTGAGTGACCGGAGCACAAGGAGCCAGAGCGCAGCGGGTCGGGGCCCTGAGAGCCGACACAGCCCTGAGCGCGCCACGGCCGCGATGCTGGCGCCCGCTCTCGTGCTGGTCGTGATCGTGCTCGGAGCGATAGCGGTCGACCTCTCACTGGTGCACACCGCTCGCCGTTCGGCCTACCGGAGCCTCTCCGCTGCAGCCGACGACGCAGCGGCGATGGTCGACTCGCGGGAGTTCCAGCGCTCGGGGGCGGTCAGGGTCGATCCCGACGCGGCGACCCGGGTCGTCCGCGCCCACCTGGGTCTGCTCGACGGGGACGCGCCCGAAGGGTTCTCCGAACCGGCGTTCCGGGTGGTCTCCGCCGAAGTATCGGTGGATGTCGACCGTGGCGTTGTCCGCATAACCGCGAACGTCGAGGTGGAACACGTCTTCGCACCGGCGGTTCCCGGAGTGGACCGGATAGCGCTGATCCCCATGACCGTGACGGGGCGGATGCTGTGAGAGCCCCGCAGCGACCCGGGACGCTGGTCGAATCCGAGCGAGGTCGCGGCGAGACCGGTCCCGCTCCCGGCGATGATCGGGTGGAGATCCGCTGGGCCCGCATGGATGGACGCGAGGTGGTGATCAAGGCGGCTCGCGATCCCCATCGCGCCGGGCTACGCCGCGAAGCCGAGGTCATCCGACGTCTCGCGGAGACCGATGCGGCGGATTGCGTCGTCGCGTTCGTCGAGCTCGCCGAGGGTCCCGACCACACCGAATTGGTGACTGCTCGTCACGGTACGGTCACGCTTGCCGAAGCACCTCTGCTGGGCCTCCGTGAACGAGTCTCCGCTCTGATCGCGACCTGCGGCGCGCTCGCGACACTGCACCGCGCGGGCTGGTCCCACGGCGCGCTCGAACCCGACCACGTCGTGGTGGCACCTGCAGCAACGAGCGCTGCGGGTGGTGTCACGAAGGTGCGATTCTGCTCGTTGGGTGCTGCGTGCGAGGACCGGACTCGACACGGCTCGGCTTCTCGGGCCGGCGATCTCCATGCACTCGCGGGGCTGGTGCTCGACGTGTTGACATCGAGCGACGGATACGGCACGGCACGCGACCGGCGGCGCTACCGCTCCGGCGCCCGTGAGGCACGACGAAGGATCACCGCTGCACGCGGACTCCGCGACCCCGACTCCATCGCGGTGATCCTGACCGAGACGCTCGGCAAGCGGATGGGCGTGTCTGCCCCGGCTGGGAGCGACGCGAAGAGCACGTCGGGGCCGGGATCCGGGACTCCAGCCCACCATCGCGTCCGTCGCGCCGAGAACCAACCAGAGCGTGTAGCGGCGCGAGGGTCACGACGGTTGAGCACCCGCTCGGTGGCCCTCCTGGCGACGACGTTCCTCTGCGCCGGAGCGCTCACAGCATGGTTCGTCTCCGGGGACGGATCCGGATCAGCGACCGGCCCCCGGGAGTGCTCCGTGGAAACGGGCTCCGGATCACATCCCTGCAGCGAGGTGCTGGTTCACAGCAACGTCGTGGAGGTGGGCGGGGCGAGCTTCGAACTGGGACGACCTGACGATGTGATCATGGTCGGTGACTGGGACTGCGACACCGAAGGCACCGCGGTGTTGTTGGAACGCGACTCCGGTCGGCTGTACCACTTCGACTCCTGGAGCACCGCCGCACAGCAGGTCACCGGACGACTCCTGGGGACCTTCGAGAGCGCGACCGACCTGCGCGATGGTGCGCCGTGCGCCTACCCGGAGGTCGTGCTCGCTGATCGTTCGGCGATCAGGCCGCTCGAGGGCCCACCCGCTTCTCCGGAGATCTCCGCTACGCAGGGAGAGGACTGACCATGACCGCAGCGACAGACGGTCGCAGACCCCGACGAATTCTCCGCGGCTGGCTACCCCTGGCAGCGTGGCTGGCTGTCTGCGCGGCCGCCCTGTCGGCTCTGTGGTCGGTCGATCAGCCACGCTTCGACCCGCCACCTGCTCATCCCTCCGGTTGGTCGGAGTGGGTTGCCGAGCGCGCGGTGATGGATGCCGTCGCGGGAGCATCCCGCCTCCTGGCCACCGTTGCGCTCGGCTACTTGATCCTCGCTTGCGTCGCCCACGTTCTCACCCTCACGTTCGGCACCGCGGGGATGCGCCGCGCTACCGGGAGGCTCAACCCGGGACCGATCGCGGCGCTCGCGGCTGTTGCGGTCCTCGGCAGCTCACCTCTCGCATCCGCGCTGAGCACCTCGTCGGCTCCGCCGGGGGGTTCGGACGACACCGCTTCGGATCCACCCGTGATGGTGCTGGCCGAGGACCCGGGTCCCACGACCACCACTCCCACGACCACCACGGCCACCACGATCGCGCCCTCGACCACCACGCCCACCACGATCGCGCCCTCGTCCGCCGCATCGCTGCCATCGGGCACCCTGCCACCGAGCAGCACCACGACAAGGCCACCGAGCAGCACCACGACGAGCAGCGTCGCACCGCAGTCCATCGCACCGGCGGCGACGGTGCCTGAAGAGCCCGAAGAGCCCGAAGAGAAGGAACACACCGTCGTGGAGGGTGATAACTTCTGGCGGATAGCCGAGGCGCGGGTCCAACAGCGGATCGGTCGCGCTCCCAGCGATGCCGAGGTGCGCGACTACTGGCTCGAGCTGATCGAGCTCAACGCGTCGCAACTGGTCGAACCGGGGAACCCGAACCTGCTCCTTCCGGGACAGGTCCTGGCGCTCCCCGGTGCCTGATCGCCAACGATCGGACCTGCACCGATCGACCCGGGATCCGGCTCACCCCATCGACAGGCCGAGCTCGGCGAGCTTGCGGTCAGCAGCCTGGGGCGACACACCGAGGATGCACGCGATCGCACGCATGTCATCACGGCGGATCGTGAGCATCCGACCGTTGAAGTCCTGACGCTGCACCTGGATCATGTGCACGTACCGCGCCAGCATCTGTGACTCCGCACCGCTGAGCCCCTCCAGCCGGGTCAGGTCGATCACAGCACCGTGGCCATCGACCTCCCGGTATGTATCGGTGGCGACCTCCTCACCGCTCGGCAACAGCTGGTCGACGGGCACCCTGTAGAACCGCGCGAGACGAGCGAGCCTGGGGACCGAGATCGCTCGTTCCCCGCGCTCGTAGGCACCCAGCACCGAGGCCTTGAACTCCTCGCGCGACTCCGCCTCCACCGCTTGGAGTGACAAGCGCTTCTGACGACGGATCAGTCGCAACCGCTCCCCCACAGCCCTGCCGAAGGCCTCGTTGTCGGGATGCATCGGGCCCGCTGTGTCCTTCGGATCGTCTGTGTCCCTCGGTTCCCCCGCGCGATCCGGGTTGTCCGTGCTCCCCCGGTCAGCCGTGTCACCCCGGTGTCCTGGGTGTTCCAGATCCTGTGTCATGTTCCCCCTCATGATCGATCGGCGACCCGGTGCCACCGTTGTGCACCGCCCGCCACAACCACTCTATGTGTTCGTTGTGCACGCCGACTCACTACTTAGTGTGACAATGATGGCAGATCGAACCCTCAGCGACCAACACGCAACTGCGCCATGACCGCGCCTGTCGCGATCGCGGCGGTCTCGGAACGCAGCACGTTCTCGCCCAGGCCGATCCCGGCCGCTCTATCACGCTCCGCGTCGCTCCAGCCACCCTCGGGGCCGACCAGGACAGTGGTGTCGCCGATACCGAGGGGACGACCACCCGCGTCTGCGAGGACGGTCCCGCCGGCCGAGCCACCGTCGTGGGCTGGCTGCTCGAGAGCATCGGCGAAGCCCATGACCCTGATCTCGGGCATCCAGAGCCTCCGGCACTGCCCGAGTGCTTCCTGCGCGATGCGTTCCAGACGGGCCAGCTGACGGGGGGCACGGGTGTCGTCCCAACGCACGACGCTGCGCTCGCAGTCCAACATCCAAATGCGGTCGATGCCGAGCTCTGTGAGCTTGCGCACCACCAACTCGTTCCGGTTGCCCTTGAGTGCGGCGAAACCGACCGTGAGCGGCGACGACGGCGCCTCGAGCTGGTGCACAGGCCCCTGCGCCACGAGCGTGTCACCCCGACCGAGGGTGCAGATCCGCCATGCACCACGGCCATCGGTGGCGCAGATCAGCTCCTCGGGCCCGAGTCGCAGCACGCGACGCAGGTGGTGGCCGGCCTCAGCGCTCAGCACGGGATCGTCCGCGTCCGCGACCGGCACCTGCGCCGTGGCGCGACGCCAGGGATGCGCTTCGAGTCCCGGCGAGGAATCCGCACCCACGGCGCGCCGACTCAGGAGAAGGCCGAGCGGATCCGCGACATGAAGCCCTCTGTCGGCGGGGCCACTTCCTCGCCGCGCGCCTCTGCGAGCTCGCGCAGCAAGCGCTCGGAGGTCTCGTCCAGAGCGGTGGGAACAGCGACCTCCGCCACCACGAGGAGGTCGCCTCGGCCACGACCGTTGAGGTGGGGAACACCCGCGTTGCGGATCCGGAACAGCCGGCCGGGCTGCGTGCCGGCGGGGATGTCGATCGTCTCGGAGCCGTCGGGTGTCTCGATCGGGATCTGCGCGCCGAGAGCGGCCTGGGTGATCGGGACCTCCAGGCGGTGCACCAGGTCGTCGCCCTGGCGTTCGAAGCGCGGGTCGCCGTTGACACGGAGCCGCACGTACAGATCGCCGGCACCACCGCCACGAGCGCCGACCGCGCCACGACCTGTCAGGCGTAGCGTCGATCCGTCGTCGACCCCGCCGGGCACGTCCACGGTGAATGTCTTGTCGGTCACGATGCGGCCCTCACCGTCACAACGGGGGCACGGTTCGGGGATCACCTGACCCGAGCCGCCGCAGCGCCGGCAGGGTGAGGCGGACACGATCTGGCCGAGCACGGTGTTGCGGACGGCTCGCACCTCACCGGAGCCGCCGCACTCGTCGCACTTCGCGACCGAGGTGCCCGGTGCTGCGCCGGTCGCCTCGCACTCCCCGCACGCAACCGCGGTGCGCACCGTCACATCGGTCTCGACCCCGAACAGCGAGTCGACGAAATCGATCGTCGTGGTCACCTCGAGATCCGGTCCCCGCGCAGGGCCCTGCGGTCCGCGTTGGCGCGAGCCCCCGAAGGGACCACCACCTCCTCCGAAGAACGCGTCGAAGAGATCACCGAAGCCTCCACCGGCACCGAACGGATCGCCCATGTCGAAGCCGTCCGCTGATCCGAACCGGTCGTAGCGGCTTCTCTTCTCGGGGTCCGACAGCACCTCGTAGGCGGCTGCCAGCTCCTTGAAGCGCGCCTCGGCCTCGGCATCACCGGGGTTCGCGTCGGGATGCGACTCTCGCGCCGCACGCCGGTAGGCCCGCTTGATCTCCTCCGCAGATGCATCGCGGGAGACACCGAGAATCTCATAGAAGTCAGACACGGAGATCCATCCTTGCAAAGCTCATCTGGCTCACCACAACCACTGCGTGCTCCTCATCCCTCGGTCAGGAGTCGGCTCAGACGCTCCGACACCGTCGCCACGGCCGACACAGTGCGCGCATAGTCCATGCGGGTGGGCCCGAGCACCGCGATCGCGCCGGTGGCTCCGGCATCCGATCGGTAGGGCGCGACCACCACCGAGCACTCCGACAGCGGAGCGACACCCGTCTCGGAGCCGATCGCCACGGTCAGGCCGCTGTCGACGATCTCCTTTAGGAGACTGACCACGACGAACTGCTTCTCGAGGACCCGCAGCACCGATTCGACGGTCTCGCGTGCGTCGAAGAGGTTCGCTATGCGGCTGGTCCCGTCGACGTACAAGAGGTCGCGCTCCGCCGCCAGACCGTTGACGAGCGCGTCGTGAGCGAGCGACGCGAGACCTGCCCCGCGCGCGCGGGCTGGCACATCGAGCGTCGCCAGCTCCGAGAGGGACCGGTCCACCAGTGCGGCCGCCAGCGCTTCGGAGGCCTCGGCGACCGCAGCGTCATCCGAACCGGCGCAGGGGTGGTCCTCGGGGACGTCGAAGGTGTACTTGAGCACCGAGCCCGCGGAGGTGACCGCCACCACCATGCAGACGGTCGCGCTCAGGTCGACCAGTTGCACCGAACGCAAGCGAGCCGCATCGACCTCCGTGCCGGTCACCACGGCAGCGGAGTCGGTGAGGGTGCTGAGCAGGTGGCTGGTCTGTCCGAGCAGCGCCTCGAGCTCACCGTGGGCGGCTGCGAAGAACTCCGAGACCTGGGCAACCCCGTGGGGGCTGAGAGGTTCGGTGGCACCTATGGCGTCGACGAAGTAGCGGTACCCCTTCTCGGTGGGCACCCTCCCCGCGCTGGTGTGGGGCTGGACCAGGTAACCCTCGGTCTCGAGGTCGTGCATCTCGTTGCGTACCGTCGCAGAGGACACGGCGACATCAGCGCGGCGTGCGATCGCGTTGGAGCCCACGGGTGCAGCGGTCTCGATGTACTGCTGGACCACTACCCGCAGGATCGCTGACTTCCGGTCATCGAGTGGCATCTGATCTCCTGCAACTGGTGCTTCGCACCCACGAACAGGGACTTCCGAACAGGGACTTCGTTGTAACAGGCCGGGTCCGACCCATCGGATACTTGCTTGGCACTCATTCTACGCGAGTGCCAAGCCGCTCGGTCGTTCAGCTGGAGCGATGGCAGCGGGACGGAGGTGGTGCTGATGCTCGGCGACGGCTGCGCCCCGTGGCCGGACCAGCCTCGGAGACCGATGAACCCCGTTCCCGGATGGGTCAGTCGTCGAGACGAAGCGCCCTGATGAACGCATCAGGTGGCACCTCGACGGATCCCAGGCTCTTCATGCGCTTCTTGCCGGCCTTCTGCTTCTCGAGCAGCTTGCGCTTGCGGGTCACGTCACCACCGTAGAGCTTGGCGGTCACGTCCTTGCGGAACGCCCTGACGGTCTTGCGAGAGATGATCCGGCTTCCGATCGCCGCCTGGATCGGGATGTCGAACTGCTGACGCGGGATGATCTCGGCGAGCTTCTCGCACATCCGCTTGCCGTACTCCTCGGCGTGGTCACGGTGCACGATCGTGCAGAACGCGTCGACGGCTTCTCCGTGCAGGAGGATGTCGACCTTCACCAGGTCCCCCGCCACGTAGCCCTTCGGCTCGTAGTCCAGGCTGGCGTATCCCTGGGTGCGGCTCTTGAGCTGGTCGAAGAAGTCGACCACCACCTCTGCGAGGGGCAGCTGGTAGCGCAGGTCCACCCGCTCGGGCGAGAGGTAGTCCATGCGGATGAGCTCGCCACGACGACCCTGGCACAGCTCCATCAGCGTCCCGACGTACTCGCTGGGGCTCACTATGGAGCACTCGAGCATCGGCTCGCGGATCTCGTCGACCGAAGCCGGATCCGGGAGCTCAGCCGGATTGTCGATCAGGAGGTCCTCACCCCCGGTGGTTGTCACCTCGTACTCGACCGACGGAGCGGTCGCGATCAGCGACAGACCGAACTCGCGCTCGAGGCGCTCCCTGATGATCTCCATGTGCAACAGGCCCAGGAAACCGCACCGGAAGCCGAACCCCAGAGCCCCTGAGGTCTCCGGTTCGTAGGTGAAGGAGCTGTCGTTGAGGCGCATCTTGAGCAGCGATTCGCGCAGGTCCTCGAAGTCGTCGCCTTCCACCGGGTACAACCCGCAGAAGACCATCGGCTTGGGTTCGCGGTACCCCTCGAGCGGTGCCTGCGCGGAAGCGAGCGCCTCGGTGACCGTCTCACCGGAACGGGCCTCACCGACGTCCTTGATCCCGGC
>CAYVYG010000109.1:0-9144 GCA_964454385.1 uncultured Microthrixaceae bacterium | reverse complement strand
GCTGCCGGTGTCCTTCGCCCTCGACACCACCAGCACGGGATGCTCGTTCAGCGAAGGGATCATCCACTTCGAATCCGTGGGCAGCTGTGTCATCAACGCCGACCAAGCCGGCGACGAGACGCACCCGGCCGCCCAGCAGGTTCAACGCACAATCACTGTCTACGAGTGCCCGCCTCTGCGCTCCGGGCTGTGGACAGGACCGATGAACCTGTCCGCGAACGTCATCGCGAGCGGATCCACGTTCACCGGCACGGTCGACCTCACCTCTCTCGGCTACGGCGTTCAGACATTCGAGGGCAGCGTCGATTGCGACGTCGCGAGCATGACGTTCAACGGCACGCCGCTCACAGGTCGCCTCTCACCCGACGGGTCACGCCTTACCAGCAGCTACCAGGGGATCTCGATCGTCCTGAACGCTCCCGCCTGAACCCACACCGCTCAGCGCGTTCGCACAACCGGGACCGCAGGTCGCCGGACGACCACAACGGGTCCCCGCCTCACGACCTCGGTACTCTGGAACGATGACCGAGCTGCCCTCCGCTGCGGTGGACCGCCTGGTCGAGTTGGGTCACGTACGCGCACTTCGTCGGGGTGAACGTCTGATCCACGAGGGCTCGAGCACCGGGGCCGTAGTCCTCGTGCTCGAAGGCACAGTGAGGGTCACACGTGTGCTTCGCGGGAACGAGATCATCCTCGCCATCCGAGGCCCGGGTGACCTCCTCGGCGAGCTCGGTCCGATCACAGGCGGAGGTGCGGTGGCTTCGGTCGAGGCGCGCGAATCCGGACGCGTCGTGGTCGTGCCGTCATCGCGGTTCTTGGAAGCTCAACGAGACCATCCCGAGATCGCCACGGCCGTGGTCGCTCGACTCGTGGAGATGCTGGCCGAGTCCGACCGTCGACTCGTGGACGCGCAGTGCAAGCCCTTGGCCGGGCGGATCGCGAAGGAGCTTTCGGATCTCGCGCGGCTGGCCGGGTCCGGTGCTCCACGTGATGCCGGGACGGTCACCGTCACCCAGGCCGAGCTCGCGTCGCTCTGTGTGACGTCGAGGTCCTCGGTAGCCGAGACCCTGGCACATCTCCGCTCGAGCGGTCTGATCTGGACGCGACGAGGTCGCGTAACGATCCTCGACCCGGACGGCCTGCACCGACTGGCAGACGACGATCACCCCGGCAGCGACCAGTCCGGTCGGCCTTCGTGATCGTCGCCGGTCAGCGCATTCCAGCCGTCCTCGCTCCGTTCGTACCAGTCGGATCCGACCTTGCGCACCGCTCCCTGGTCCATGTCGATGTATGGCGCCAAGTATCGCTCGACGCGCTCCGCGATGAGCTCCGCCTCCCGCTGGAGTGACGGCTCGCTCACTTCCGTCTGTTGTGAAGGCTCGTTGTCCGCCGGGTCGGCTCGCGGGTCCAGTTCGCCCAGCGCGCTTGCGCAACCCGTCAACGACGCGGCTGACACAACCACCGCGAACACCTCCCGAGCTCGGTGGCCTCTTACGCCGAGCCTGTTCTTGATCCCGTTCCCCTTGGTCCTGTTCACGTCCGCTGCTCCCCTTGGTCGATGACAACAGAGCCACCATGAGCGACGGTGATCGCAGTCCGATCGCACGCGGATCGCTCTGCGGTCAACGCGGGTGTGTTCCACGGCACACGACCTGTGTCAGCCACGGCAGAAGGGATAACAGGGCGAAGCGATGATCGTCTCGGTCGCCTGCACAGGGCGTGGACACGACCAGGGGGACACCGTGAGCAATGACCGGACCTATCCAAACACTCTCGACGCCACACTGATCGATGCAAGTCTGAGCCTTCTCGGTCCGATCCACGCAACCGCCGGTATCGAGCGCTTGGAGCCCACCGGCGACAAGGAACGCACCATCGTCGCAGTGCTCGGTCTGAGCGACCGAGCGAGAGCGAGCACCGCGACGCTCGTCGACGCAGCGTGGGGAGAGGCACCACCCCGGTCTGTGATCGGTGCGCTTCGCACTTACATCTACCGGCTCAGGACCAGCGGATGGGCCGAGCTCATCGTGACAACCGACGACGGCTATGCGCTCGCAATACGGCCTGAAGCGATCGATGCGACAGCGCTCGGAAGCGCGCTCGGGCGCGCCAGATCGAGCCCCGATCCACACGAGCGCCTCGCGTTGCTCGACCCGCTGATCCGGGGGGTCTCAGCAGCACATGTCCTGTGCAGCGTCTGTGACACGCCGCTCATGATGGTCCACCGTTCGATGCTGAGAAGTTGCGTGGCGTCCGCACAGGATCTACACGCCCGAGCGCTGCTCGACACCCAGGGCCCGCTGGCGATCGAACCACTCCGGGCCCTGGTGCGCACCGACCCGACCCGGGAGTCGCGCTGGCAGATGCTGATCGAAGCCCTGGACCTCGCAGGCGCTCGCTCGGAGGCCTCCTCCTTGGCCCGTCAAGCGCGGAGCTTCATCGGGGACTATCTCGGAGTGCCGTCCGAGACCATCCACATCGGCGTGTCCGAACTCGCGACCGGCCATGGGTCGGCCACTGCGGGAGCACTCGGATGATCCGCGTCGCGTTGGCTGACATCGCGTGGAACCGTCGACGGTACACGGTCTCGGTCATCGGTACCGCCCTCGTGTTCGCGGTGAGCCTGGCCGTCACCGGGGTGGCCGCCGCGTTCACCGTGGAGGTGGACCGCACCCTGGATGCAATCGGCGCGACCTCGTTCGTCGTACCCCGAGGCGTCTCCGGTCCCCTGACCGGATCGCAACCGTTCCCGGCCGACCGCCTTCCCGATGGCGCGGAGCCGATGGGGTATCAGATCCAGACCGCCGATCCCGACGAACCCCGGATGGTCGCGGTGTTCGGACTCGCCCCCGGTCCCGATGAGCCCACCGTCACATCCGGTTCGCAGCTCCACAGCGCGGATGACGTGCTCGTCGGCCGCGGCGGCGGATGGGAGCCGGGTGACCACCTCGAGATCGGCGGCCGGAGCTTCGAGGTCGCCGGCACGGTCGAGCACCTCAGCTTGAATGCAGGCATGCCGGGCGTGGTGATGTCCCTGGCGACCTTCCAGGAGACGATCCTCGGTGGCCTACCCCTGGTGACCGCAGGCGTCGTGCATGGTCCGCCCCCAGAGCTGCCCGCCGGTTTCGCGCTCGTCGACCGTGTCACAGCGCGCGATGACACGCTGCGGATCCTGGAGGATGCCGCCGGGACGATCGATCTGGTGAAGGTGCTGCTGTGGATCGTCGCCGTGCTCATCGTCGGCTCGGTGCTGTATGTCTCGGTGATCGAACGCACCCGCGACCTCGCAGTGTTCAGGGCGATCGGTTCAGGGTCACGCCGCCTCGGTGGCGTTATCGCCGTGCAGGCCGCCGCGCTCTCGTTGACAGCGGCTGTCCTGGGGGTCGGCCTGGCCAACGTGCTCGCTCCGCTGTTCCCGATGCAGGTCGAGCTGTCTGTGGTCTCCCAGGTGCTGTTACCGGTGGTGGCCCTGGGCGTCGCCGCGATCGGCGGACTCGTAGCACTTCGTCGGGCGCTGTCGGTGCAGCCCGCCCTGGCCTTCGGAGCAGGATCGTGAGCGCGGCTGCAGACGCGAATGATGGGCTGAGAATCAGCGAGCTCACCGTCGAGTATCGCTCCGGAGACTACGTCGTGCGAGCCGTCGACCAGTTCAGCTGCGAGGTGGCAGACGGCTCACTGGTACTCCTGTTGGGACCCAGCGGGAGCGGAAAGACCACCCTGTTGTCCTGCCTCGCCGGGATACTCCAGCCGAGCTCGGGCACGATCAGCCACGCTGGCAGGGAGGTCACCGGACTCAGCGGTTCCGAGCTGGTCGACCACCGCCGAAGCGGTGTGGGCGTTGTGTTCCAATCCTTCAACCTGATCGCGTCCCTGTCGGCGATGGACAACGTCGCGTTGCCCCTGCGAATCGCCGGGGTCCCACGCGGTGCGGCACGGGCGCGTTCCCAGGAGCTACTCGAGAGCTTCGAGCTGGGTGACCGTGTCCACCATCATCCCTCGGAGCTCTCGGGTGGCGAACAGCAGAGAGTGGCCATCGCGCGTGCGCTCGCCCCCGATCCCCCGCTGCTGCTCGCGGATGAGCCGACCGCCCACCTGGACCTCGTCCAACTGGAGGCCACATTGCGGATACTGCGCAGACTCGCTTCTCCTGGTCGCGTCGTGGTCGTGGTGACCCACGACGACCGGCTGCTCCCGCTCGCCGACCAGGTGATCGAGCTCGTTCCCCGACAGCGCGAGGCACCCACCGCACCGACCCGCCGCGACCTCGAGGCGGGCGAGGTGCTGTTCGCGATGGGTGATCCCAGCGACGTGATCTACATGGTCGAGCGTGGTGAGATCGAGATCACCCGCGAGCGCGGCTCCCAAGAGGAGGAGATCCTGGCCCTGAGGGGTCCGGGTGATTACTTCGGTGAGATGGGGCCGCTGTTCGGCCTGCCACGGTCGGCAACCGCCCGGGCCACGTTGCCTACCCTGCTCACCGGTGTGTCGGTGAACCAGTTCAGGGAAGCCCTGGGCATCGAGACCCTCGATGACCTGGTACGGCGCCATCCCGTCCCCACCGGTCACCCGACGGGATCCGCAAGCGCGAACACCCGCCCGATCCGCGTGCCGACGTAGATCCTGCCCTTCCACACCGCGGGGGTGGACTCGATGCACCCGCCCAGGGTGACCTCCCAACGAAGCGGGGGCGCGGACGCCGTGTCCGAGACGTCGTAACCGCGCAGCACGCCATTGCAGTCGCCATACACGAGCGTGTCGTCGACCACGACCGGTGACTGCCACGAGTGGTCCGGCAGCTGGACGTTCCATCGCTCGGCGCCGGTCCCGCGATCCAGCGCGAACAACTTGCCGCCGGTCGTCGCGTTGATCACGACATCCTCATAGAGCGCCGGCGTTGCCCAGAACCCCGCAGGCACGCTGCCCCGGTCGTGGTAGGACCACACGATCGGGTTCTCGGGATTGCGGGGGTCCAGCTTCATGAGCTGGCCGACCTCGGCCGCACGGGAGTTCGAACGCTCGTACTCGACGGCGACATACAGGAACCCGTCGGAGTCGATGACCACCGACGCATCGGTGTCGTCGCCGGTGAAGAAGCGCAACGTCTGAACGGGAGCACCGGTTCCGTACAGCAACGGTGTGAGATCCCACCCCGAGAGCAGGCCACCCGAGTTGGTGAAGTAGACGGTGTTGCCACTGACCGCCACGGAGCTCTCGATCGACATCTCACGTGCCCGGTTTCCAGCCAGGTCCGCGATCACCTGGTCGTCCCAGCTCGGCGTGTTGAACACCAGCTGGGGATCGACTGTCACCTCGCCTGACGGGCCGTATCCGCGGTTGAGCTTCACCATGTGGAACTGGCTGTTCTCGCCACCCTCGAGCAGGTAGTCCTCGAGCACGAGCGCCGAACCATCCCAGTCGTTGTTCCACAGCGTCGGAGAGACCGCATCCGCGGAGAGCGACCACAACTCGACAGCCTCGCCGGGCCGATCGAACGCGATCGCGCGGAAGCGGTTGTCACGGCTGCCGATGTACACGATCGGGTAGCCATCCGGGTCGATGGTGACCGACCCCTTGATGATGTCGCCTGTGGGGAACGGCGGGAGGATCTCCTCACCGGTCAGCGCATCCATGAAGTGCACCGCCCGGTCATAGGCCCCGAAGACCAACCAGGTGCGCCCCTCGCGTTCGAACACCGCCGGTTGGCCCGTCCAACCGGTACCGCACCAGGTCTTGGTCTCCGAACCCACCGTGGACGGTGAGCACATCGAGCCCTGTGCCGGATAGGTCCACGCAACGGCGGGTGAGCCGGGAACCGGACCCTGGCCGTAGTAGCTGCGGGTCGGGTTACCCCGGAACGTGAGCAGTCCGGGCACCTCCGCTGACCACATGTGCCCGGAGCTGGCGGGGTTGACCAACTGGCCGGGCACGGGTGGCACTGGCACCTGCAGGTCAGTCGGCGCCGCTGGCTCATCGGGATCGGCATCATCCGCCGCCTGAGCATCGAGGTCACCTTCGACATCGCCGGCGTCATCGGTCGCGGTCGATCCATCGGTGGTCGCAGGTTGGTCATCGCCACCGGAGGAGACA
The DNA here is from genome assembly GCA_964454385.1 of uncultured Microthrixaceae bacterium. Classification (GTDB taxonomy): domain Bacteria; phylum Actinomycetota; class Acidimicrobiia; order Acidimicrobiales; family Microtrichaceae; genus JAMLGJ01. Next base: position 3,057 of record CAYVYG010000109.1, on the reverse strand, counting down.
TCACCACCGGATGGAGCGACCACCACCAGCGATATCGCCACCAGCGCAGCGACGGCCACGAGACCCACCGGCACCCACACTCGCGCCGACAACCTACGTCGCCGGGTGCTCCGCGCGCGCTTCACCCGGATCGGGTCCTCGCCAGATTCCTCGGTATCACCCATCGTTCACCCATTATCGGCCTTGGCATCGCTCACCACGGTGATGCCCGGGAGCGTGGGTCGGCAACGCGTCGTGGAACGCTGATCGATCGCTCTCACTCACCGAGGCGAACCGAAACGGCGCCGTCGGTGACTCGAACCACAGGCCGCAGTGCTGTGGGTGACTGAACCATGGTTCGTCAGTCAGCTGGTGTTCATATGGCACCGGGCGACTCGGTACCGGTACTTCAGTCGCGGACACGGTGATGCGCTGAAGCCCTCGCGGCGATGGGTCGTGCCCTCACGCCAATTCTGCCGATGCTCCCTTCGGGTCCCGCAGCGATAGCCTCCCGCTGCGTGAGCGACCCGTCGGCCGGGAACACCCCCGGTGACCCCGAACACGACCCCTGGAGACAGCTCTTCGATGAGGAGTTCGTCTCGGGAGCGGCGATCCGCGAACCGAGCGCGCAGGAGCGCGAGCGCGCATCGCGACGCAGCGCCCGCGCAGCAGACCTGCATCGGCGCCTGTCCGAGGAGGCCCTGCACGAGCGGATGCTGGCCGAACGCGACCACGACGCGACCCGAAGAGCCGCCCGCTCCGTGCGCGCCCGCCGCTTCGCCGGACCGCTGGTTGTGATCGCGCTGATCGCGTCAGCGGTCTGGTACACCACCGGTCGGAGATCATCGGGACCAGAGACCGGAACCGTGCAACAGAGCGAGGTCAGCACCACCGACAGCCCTCCCCCCGGCGAAGGTGCATCCGATACGCCCCTCGGCGCTCCCCCGCCGGCGCCTGATCCACCCGGGCCCTACGAGTTCATGCGCACCCAACCGGACAGCGATCGCCCGGTCGCGTGGGATCCGTGCAGGCCGGTGCGCTACGTCATCAACCCCGCGGGGGCTCCGGAGGGCACCAGCGAGCTGCTCGCCGCAGCCATCGAGCGGACCGCTGCGGCCACGGGCCTTTCGTTCAGCGCGGTCGGCAACACCGACGAGTCCTGGTCAAAGGATCGTGGGCCGTATCAGCCTGATCGCTACGGCGAGCGGTGGGCGCCGGCGTTGATCGCCTGGTCGACCGAGGACGAGGTACCGGCTCTGGCCGGCTACGTAGCGGGCATGGGAGGCGGGACCGCCGTGACGGACCCCACCGGCGCAGCGGTGTACGTGACCGGCCAGACCGTTCTCGACGCACGGGACCTGAGTGAGCTGTTGGACCAACCAGGAGGCCGATCAGCCGTTCAGGCCGTGATCCAGCACGAGCTCGGCCATCTGGTCGGACTCGACCACGTGGCCGACCCGAACCAACTGATGTACTCCGAGGGCAACCCGACAACCACCACCGACTGGGGAACCGGTGATCTAGCCGGGCTGCACGAGCTCGGTTCGGGGAACTGCTTCGGCGACCTGTAGCACGCCTGGGGGGGAAGCTCCCTGCTGTCACCCGGGCTCGTCGTGCCCACGACGAGCCACCACCGGATCGATGTCGAGGTCGCGGTAGGTGAACACCGGTAGGTAGGCGACGCCTCTGGCCTCGAAGAATCCACACGCGAGCTCGCCCCGGTCGACCAGGGTCACCGCTGCCACCACATCCGCACCGGTATCGGTGACCTTGTGGTAGGCCTTCTCGATCGAGCCACCGGTGGTGACGGTGTCCTCCACGAGCAACACCCTCACGCCCTCGCTCAAGACCGCCCCCTCGACGAGCTGATCGGTGCCACGTCCCTTCGGCTGCTTGCGAACCACGAACCACTCCCGTTCATCGCCCAGGTGGACCACCAAGCCGTGCGCGAACTGATCGGCTCCCATCGTCAGTCCTCCCACCGCGTCGAACTCGACCCCGGCGCGGGCGACCAGGTCGGCGATAACGCCGCAGGCAAGGCGCAGGTCCGTGCCACGACTCAATCCTCGCTTCACATCGATGAAGACCGAGCTGGTCTCGCCAGAGGCGAGCTCGCGCGGCTCGTCGAAGTGGATCAGCGCGCGTTCACGCACGATCTCCAACAGCTCCGCTCTGCGAGCTTCGAGCGCTTCGGTGTCCCGGGTCCCGTGATCCATGCCGAGCAGTCTCGCAGCTCCGACGGCGCTGCACCGACGTCGACGCAACCAATAGCGATGGTGTCGAAATCCTAATGAACCGTGTTCACGTGCCGATCATCTCGACATGCGAACCGACCGCGCAATCATCACCAGGACAGCAGCGGCCTGCGCTGTGATCGCATCGACGATCGTGCTGGGCCTGCCGGGTACGGCCACAGCCGCCCCCGGAACTGCATCGATCGCGGGCACCGTCCGCGACGGCGACAGCAACCCGGCCGGTGGCATCTGCGTGAACGCGGCCAACGGCACTCCCGAGAACCACGTGGGGTACACCCAGACCGCTCCCGACGGGACCTACCTGCTCGAGAACCTCCCCGCCGGTCCTACCTACCTGTACTTCGAGGACTGCAACCCGATGGCCGAGCTCGTCAGCCAGTGGTACGGGGGCGCCTATGACAGCGAGAAGGCGACGCCGATCACGCTCGCCGACGACGAGTCCCTCACAGGTGTGGACATGTCCCTGGCCAAGGGCGTGACCGTCAGCGGCACCGTCACCGATCGGGACGGAAACGCCCTCGAGGACGTGAACGTCTCTGTCGACTCAAACCAGGACGGGGGTTCGCACGCGGGGGGACGCACGAACGCCCTCGGCGTCTACACAACGCACCCGGTTCTGGTCGGTAGCTCCTACAAGGTCCGCTTCCAAGCCCAGGATTCTGCTTGGGCAGTGCAGTACTGGAACGACAGGCCCACCTGGAGCTCGGCGGATGATCTCGTGGTCAGCACACCCGATCCCGTGACCGGCATCAACGCGAAGCTCTCGGCCGGGGCGAGCATCAACGGTACGGTCACCGGTCCCGGCGGTTCCCCGGCGAAGGAC
>CAYVYG010000108.1:0-9192 GCA_964454385.1 uncultured Microthrixaceae bacterium | reverse complement strand
AGAGGATCAGATGATCAGCGAAGCGCGCTTGGCGATCATCTGCACGACCCAGCGATGCTTGCCGTCCGCGTTCCTGCGACCGCTGTGCTAGAGGTTCGCATCGAGGATCAGGACGTCCCCGGGCTGTCTCACGATCAGGACGTCATCCAGATGCGCTGTGTGCGACGGCCACCGAGCCCGCGCCATACTGCGGCCCGCGGGTCGCGTCGTCGATCTTCCACGTGAAGGGTCGATCCCGGACTCGCCGGTGCAAATGCCGCTCGCAGGGCCTCGACATCCCCGGAATCCAGAACCGACGGCACGACGACGTAGCCGACGTCCTCGAGCTTCGCGATCCAATCCTGCACGGGTGCGCGGCGCGGAACACTCTCCCAGGAGGTCATCCCGTGGGTTCTAAACCCCCACGAGGCGATTCCTGGCATGAGATGCGTGACCGTCCGGACGCGGCCGTCCTAATTGGGTGTGTCCCTATTCGTGAGCGGAGGTTGCTTCTGGGGGATCTCCGGGCACCCTGGGACCCGTGGCGTACTCGACCGACCTCACCGACGACCAGTGGTAGCGCGTGCGCGAGCTCCTGTTGGAGCAGCCGAAGCGGGGACGTCCGTACCCTGATGACCTGCGCCGCGTAGTCGATGCGATGCTCAACGTCGCCCGCACTGATTGCCGGTGGCGGATGCTCCCTGCGGACTTCCCTCCGTGGACGAGGGTGTGGTCGCAGTTCCGCCGCTGGCGGGCCAACGGGACCTGGGCAGTCGTCCTCGCGGGCCTCCACCGACAGGCGCGCATCCGCGCCGGACGGGAACCGGACCCGTCGATGCTCGCTGCCGGCAGCCGCCGTCGTGGTGCCCGCCGGTACCGACGACGGTACCGACGACGGTGCCGCCGTCGAGAAGCTGGTGGAGGCGAACCCGTTGGGCAGCCGACTCGAGCTGCTCATCGTTGACCGGGGCGTGAAGGCAGACGCTCAGCGCCGGCTCATCGCCAACCGTGGGGTCCGCGTCGACTGTGTCGGCTGGGACGAGCCCCAGCTCGACGAAAAACGGCCGCGGGTGTTCCGGCCATCCCGTGCGCATGACGGGTCGAGGTCACCCACGCGCTTGTCGGCGAGACACCTCAACGAGTAGCCGCCAGCACTCCGATGGCCCGGACCAAGGTGAGAGGCAACCGCCGGTCTCACGCCGGGGTCGGAAGCACCCGGGACTGGCTGGTCGGTCAAGTGCGGACCGAGAACCGTTGCGTGATCCCACCGCCGTCGTTGCTCTCATCGAACGGAACCGGTATCGCTCGACGCCAGAACTTGACGGCGCCTGCGTTCCCTGCGATCACATGAATCTCCCACTCGCCGTCGAACTGGGCGAACGTCATGCGGGCGGCCGCCCTTCCCACCCCAGAGCCTCGGTACTTCGGCAACACCAAGAACTCGGCGACCGAGTGCGGCGACCCGGTGCGGATGAGCACGAGGCCAGCGGTGCTCTCGCCCACCTTGATGAGATAGGGGCAACGGGCCGGCTCTGACCAGTACAGGTCCAAATATGGGTAGCCGAACCGACCGCCACGCCCCACATCGGCGCTGTCGAAGCGTGAGAACTCGTAGGCGTTGAACTCCAGGAGTTGGCGCACGGCATCTCGGTCCTCCCGTTGGGCGACAACGAGCCGGACCTCTGGTTCCTCCCCAGTCATGTCGAGCATTGTGCCCCACTCTGCCACGGCGGCACCCGTCTACCTGAAGGAAGGCGATCCCCCATCATCTACGGCGAATAGGGACACACTCGGTAAAGGTTGCAGACTGGTGAGCGCTCACCCGGAGCCCGGTGCTCGACATCGCGCCCCGGCGGTGCCCTCCGCTGCCAGGTTCACTCACGTTCCCACGGATAGTGGTGCTCACGCCTCCGCGGACGCGTCGCTACCACACACCGTGACCGACGTGCCAGAAACCCTGTGCATTGCTCAACACAGCATGCGGGTGTTCCTGGGTAAGCCAAGCCCTACCCGCGCTCGCTCAGAAGCCTCTGGATCTCCCGGATGGCCGTGCCGACGTGACCGCTGTCCAGACGACCCGGGCCCAGAGGGCCGCTGCGGTTCTCGCCGAGCGCAGGAAGAGACGAGAGCGCACGGGCAACCGCTTCGGTCATCTCGCCCACCTGACGGCGCGCCTCCGAGCGCACCACGGCGTCGCCGTCGCAGTTGACAACGAGGGAAGTTGCCTTGGCCGCGTACCCAGCCGCGCCGAGCGCGTGGGCTCCCAGGTGCGCGACCGCGGCGGCCTGTTCGACCGCATGGGCCGCCGCTTTCGCAGCCGGAGTAGGAGCATCCCGAGCTGCTGCACCTGCATCTCCGCCTCGACGTCGTACTGCCTCCCCAGCACCAACATCGCCCGCAGCGAAGGAGCGCGCCTGGTCGATCGCTGCCCTCACTCGGGTGTCGCCTGGAACGGCGGGTTCGTAGATGGCGACAACGTGCTCGGCACAGTCGGCAGCGAATGCGGCCAATACCCGACGATCGCCGATGCTGAGAGTCTGCGGGGAACGGGCCACCGCCGGAGCGTAGGCCCGGCTCGACGTCTCGAATCGTCCACCGCGTTGAACGCCGCATGAGTCGACCGCCAGATTGTTATCGGACCCGATAACATGAATCCGTGGCTCATGATGACATGCATGGTGCAGGCCCGGAGGATCCAGACACGGAGTGGCCCGCGACCGATGTCGGCGCCATCATCACCCGGGCACGGCGACTCGCCGGGCTCTCCCAACGCGAACTCGCCGAACGAGCGGGCACCTCCGCCGCCGCGATCTGTCTCTACGAGCGTGGAGAACGAATGCCGCAGATCGATACTTTGGAGCGGATAGTGCGTGCAGCCGGGCAGGAACTCGCTGTCGGGACCAGCGTGCGCTCGGTGGTGGATCAACACGCGAACGCCCGGGATCTCTGGCAGGTCCTCGAGCTGGCGGATCGCCTGCCCCGGGAACACTCCGATGCCCTGCGCGCTCCGGTGTTCTCCGAACTCGCGATCGGAGATGCCGGGTGAGCATCGGTATCGCCGAGAAGGTTCTCGCCGTGCACCGGATGCTCGTCGCAGGCGGGCTGCCGCATGGGTTCGGCGGAGCGCTCGCGCTCGCGTACTGCACCCTCGAACCCCGGGGCACCAAGGACATCGACGTGAACGTGTTCATCGGATCCGATCGGATCGAGATGCTCGTTGCTGCGCTCGAACCGGAGGTGGCACTGGATGAAGCAGCCTGCGCTCAGCTCCGGCGAGATGCCCAGACCCGGCTGTGGTGGGGCGAAACTCCAGTGGACGTCTTCCTGTCGAACCACGCGTTCCATGACGAGGCCCGCCAAAGGTTGCGGCTCGTACCCTTTGGCGACATCGAGGATCTCCCGGTGCTCGCGTGTGCTGATCTGGCGGTCTTCAAGGCGTTCTTCGCCCGACCAAAGGACGTCCTCGACCTGGCGACCATGGCAGCGGCCAACACCATCGACCTCGACGATGTCCGTCACACCGTCGCTGCGCTGATGGGCGGCTACGCAGAACGTGCGGATTTCTTCGCCAAAGCGGCCGACACCTTCACGGAACTCCAACGGACCTGACCGCGCGCACCGCCAGGCCCGCCACTCCGCCGTCGTGAGGTGGTGAGCTATCGGTCTCGCAGTCCCTTGCCGTCGAGGATGCGGGGGATCACCTTGTCGATCCGGCGCTCTCGGGTGCTGGATTGCTTGGCGTCGGAGATGTGGAGGTTGTACTCGCGCTGTCGGCCCGGGGTGAGGCTCTCGAACGCTTCGGCCAGTCGGTCATCGGAGGCGAGCCGCTCGGCGAGTTCGTCGGCGAGCTCCTCGTCGGGTCGCTCGGGCAGCTCCGTCCCGGCTTGTTCGTGAGCGATCGCTTCGCGGACATAGGCGCTGATCGTGTCGGATAGTGCCTCGACCTCCGCGACCGAGGTGAACTTCATCCGTTTCGCTCCGTGCGTGTTCGGACCCTGGGCATGCAGCGCCCCGTCGGGATCGTCGAGGAGCACACCCTTGAAGAACATGAGTGCGAGGTGATCGGAGAACTCCTGTAGGAGCACGATGTTCGCGTCATCGTGGCAGTAGCAGGGTTTGCCCCACTTGACCTCTTCGTCGAGTCCGCACCCGAGCAGCAGCGGTCGGATCGCAGCGATCTCGTCCGGCCACTGATCGCAGGCGTCGAGATACGCGTCGACGTCGGTGAAATCCTCCATCACGGCCGCTCCGGCAGTTCGGCGAAGTCCTTCTTCGCCTGCCGGTACCACCGCATGCCCGACACCGGTCGGCGCCATCGCGACTTCATGTCATCGAGCGCGGGGCGATGCGCCTCGTCGCCAGCCGCGACCGCGTCCTTCAGATGCTGGTCCTGCGAGCGGATGACCTCGTCTGCAGTGTCGCCGAGATGCTCGTGGTCGCACGGACCCCCGAACTGCTTGCAGGTCATGGCCTTCATCATGTGTGCCTCCCGGGCTCGTGTGTGCGGTGACGGTCGGCGCGGGTCGCCAACGGAGCAGCACGACTGATCATGCTTGCGCGATACGAACGAGGTTGCCCGAGGGATCGCGAAACGCGCAGTCCCGTACACCCCACGGCTGCGATTTTGGTTCTTGGAGGACCTCTGCGGCCTCCGAGGCCCGGACACGCTCGAACGTCTCGTCGAGGTCATCGGCGGAGAAGATCGCAGCCTGGATCGAGCCCTTCGTGACCAACTCGAGCAGCGCATCCCCGTCGGCCTGCGAGCGTCCGCCATGGGGTTGGGACAACACGATGTCGACCGATTGGCCCGGAGCGCCGACGGTGACCCAACGGAACTCTCCTCGCTTCACATCGTTGCGGACCTCGAGGCCGAGGGCGTCACGGTAGAACCCCAGAGCGTCGTCGGGGTCATGGACCGGGATGAACATGGTGGAAACAGCAACGGTCATGGCTTCAACGGTAGAACCACAGCCGGGACTTGGCTTCTCCGATCCTGATCGATCGCGTCGTCGCGCCAACCGGTCAGCGCGACGGTCGCAGATGGTGCATCGCAACGCACGGTGGAACCTCCTCGAGATCGCAATGATCCAGTCGCGCGTACTCGGAGGGACTCACGCCGACGATCTCGGAGAATCGGTGGCTGAACGAACCCAGCGACGTGCACCCCACCGCGAAGCAGGCTTCGGTGACCGACATCCCAGCCCTGAGCAGCGATTGAGCGCGTTCGATCCGCCGAGTCATCAAGTAGCTGTAGGGGGTCTCGGAGTACGTCTCCTTGAAGCGCCGCGAGAAATGACCCGGAGACATAGACGCCACCTCGGCCATCGCAGGCACATCGAGCGGGCAGGCGAAGTCCCGATCGATGAGGTCCCGCGCCCGGCGAAGACACCTCAACTCGATCAACCGCTGCGCAGTCATGGCGCAGACCGTAGCCACCGTTGTGGTCAACGGCAGTGCTGTCGAACGGATCGGGGCACCGGGGGCTCGAGAGTGCAGACGAACCCATCCGGACCCACTCTCAGCAACAAGCGCCAGCCGGGCCGGTATGAGGCAGCCCACTTCAACCGCAGAGCTAGGTAGAGTCGGGCGGTGCCGCTGACGCGAGCCCGTTTCACCGGGCTCGTCGTGATGTCCGTGGGCTTCACCGGATGCGGAGACCAGACCGTGACAGGCAGAGCCCTCGATGACGGTGTCACGGCGCAACGAGTTGGACGATGCCAGTGCCCGCGTGGCTGACTACGTCGAGGCAAACAGCGCGCCTGACCGCTAGCGATTCGAGCGCTCGACAATCGGAGCTCGTAAGTCACGCAGGTGGCCCATGGCGAGCGGGACGCGCGAGCCACTGGCCAGACCACGCCAATCGTCGAGGTGCGACAAGCAGGGTCGAGACTCGACGAGTCGTGTCACCGACGCGACGCAGGTCTCGACAGCGGCGCCCACCTGCTTCGATGCGAGCTGGAACGAAACACTCGAACAGGTCGGGCGCTCGTCTGTCACAGGCACTTGTTCGAACGCCCTTGCGCTCCACCTTTGCGAGATACAGGGGATACACGTCCGACACGTTGGTGGTGAAGATCCGATACATGCCGGGGGTGTAGGTAAAGGAGGTCAATTCTGGTCGAGGTCGATCGGGTTCCATCGATGAGACCAACTCAGCCGGAATAGCTCGGCGTTGCCGCCAGGGGGCCCCTCAACCGGAGCCAGGTGCTCGACATCGCTGCCCGGCAGTGGCGACCGCTGGCAGGCTCACCCAAGTTCCCACTGATAGTGGTGCTCACGCGTCCGCGGACGCGTGAGCACCACTCTACGCGCGATTTCGGGCTACCTCATCTCAGGCTGTCTCGCTTCGATGTCCCAGGGCTGTCGTAGGCTTGGTCGCGCGACAGCGCGACCGGGACACACATTCAGAGGCCCAACCCGAGAGACACGCCAGCGCCGGGCCTCTCGCAGCGATCCGCGTCGACACCCGGGTTCAGCCCATCGAGAAAGGCCGCCCCGCCCTGCCGAACAGGATCGTGTCCGGCACCTCGAGGACCGGATCCAGACCCAATTGTCACTGTGCGTGGTGTTCACGCGTCTGCAGACGCGTCGCTGCCACATACCGTGACCAACGTGGCGGAAAGCCTGTGGATTGCTGACCCACCATGCCGGTGGTCCCGGCCGACTATCACGATCGGTACGCCGAGCACTACCAGCGCTCGGTCAACAGGATCTGGATCTCTCGAATGGCCGTGCCGACGTGACCCTGACTGAGCCGACCCGCTCCGAGTGGGCCGCGGCAGTTCGCGCCGAGCGCGGGAAGCGACGCGACCGCACACGCGACGGCGTCGGTCATCTCGCCCACCTGGCGGCGGGCCTCTGATCGCACCACCGCTTCTTCGTCGCAGTCGGCATCGAACGCCGTTGTCGTGGCTCAGATCGCGAGAACCTGCTCGGCACAGTCGGCCGCCCACACCACGACGACGCGACGATCGTCAACGCCCAGGGTTTGCGGCGAGAGGACCACGGCGGGAGAGTAGCTCGCGTTGACAGCGCACCCGGCCGACGAACCCGCCTTCGCGGCAGGCTCGCGGTTGAACTGAATCGACACGCGGACCGTGACCGGGTCCGGACCAATTGCGTGTTATGGGTGAATATACTCTGAATAGGCACCCGGATATACTCGATACCATGACCAAGCGACTGGTGGACATCGACGACGACCTCCTCGACGAGGCGACCGAGATCCTCGGCGCGTCGACGATGAAACAAGCAGTGAACAGATCCCTCGAGGAGGTGGTGCTCGCGGCTCGCCGTCGCCGCCACGCCGACCGATTGCGCACTCTGCGTGATCTCGACCTCGACGATCCCGAGGTCATGGCAGGCGCGTGGCGCTGAGCGCTCGCTACCTCGCCGACAAGAGCGCCCTGGCTCGCTTCCCGCTGCCGTCGGTCGGGGCCCGGCTGGGCCCGCTGATCATCGACGGAGAGATAGCGAGCTGTTCGATCGTGGATCTGGAGATCCTCTACAGCAGCAGGAACCTCAGCGACTACGAAGCCATCCTCGAGGAACGCAGAAGCCTCGACTCCGCTCCGATCACACCAGAGGTGTTGGGCACAGCGGTCGATCTCCAGCACGAACTGGCTCGACGGGGACAGCACCGAATACCGATCCCGGACCTCATCATCTCCGCTGCGGCGCTCGAGGCGAACCTCATCGTGCTCCATTACGACTCCGACTTCGAACGCCTCGCGGCCATTGGCGGCGCTTCCCACGAATGGGTCGTTCCTCAGGGCTCTGTGTGACGAAGGAGCGCCAAGCCGACAGGTAGCGGGAGACAGCAATCCGCTGGAACCCGACGATGGCAGGTGCCATGAGTGTCGCCGGGCCAGCGTCGACCGAGATCGTGCCGCGAACGGTGCCGTCGTCGAGGAGCTCGACGAAAAACGATTCCTCTCCCCGCTCCTGGTGGCCTGTGAGGGTGCCGTAGGCGAAGCCGAACCGAACCGGTCCGGTTCATCGAGCACTGCGACCACCCGGTCCGGAACGACAACGCTCACCGGGCCGGCGGGAAGCACGACCAGCAGCGATGAGCCGGTCTCGATCGTCGCATTCTGGGGATGGACCCTTGCGCGGATGCCGTCATGGCAGGCCCACCGTCGAAGACCGAGCACCGCCACCTCGAACGCCTCTGGACCGTGACCGAGAACGAGATGCCGCTGGCGCACCCGGCGCCCGGTGTCCACCGGCGGCATCGTGGATCCGACGTGTTCGTACGTCAACCGCGAGACGCGCGCGACCTCGAGCATCCGGTCGAGCCGCGCTGCCGATGGACGGCCCGCACCGAGGTACCCACCGCTCATGGGGCCGCGGTCCAGAGTGGGTCGAGGGTCGACGCAACGGTTGGACCATGGGAGCGGAGCCGGCGCTGCAACGTGCGCGCGACCAGTCCGGCGACCACGAACACTGCGTTCATCACCCCGTGGGTCCGCACCATCTCCGCGATGCCCAACGCGAGCACATCGGCGTACAGCGATATCGCCCACGCCACTGCGAGGGCCATCGGAATCCACGGCGCGAGGCCTGACACGACGAGCAGGAAGCGGGGAACACCGCTCGCGCATCGGGCGTCCGAGAGATGCATCGCGGCGGTTGCGAGCACGCCGATCGCCAGCAGCACGGCTCCGCCTGCCTGTGGTACGGGGTGTTCGAGCAGGAATCCGAGCGCCACGACCGGTGGGACCGAGATGGTGAAGACGAGGGCGACCGCCCGTGCGATGCGGTGGGTGCGGGCGACGAGACCCGCGAGAGCGACCGCGCCCACACCGGCAAAGGTGAAGTGCACTGCGGTGAGCTCGACGATCGGTTCTCCGATGCCGAGGATCGACAGGCCCGCCCGCGACCACGCGTACGCCACGGCCGCGACGCACGCGAAGGCGGAAGCCACGACGTCTGCAATGCGGACCGGCCCGAGCTTCGACCCCGCTGCGATCCGTAGCGTTTCGACGAGGCCGTACGCCGCCACGGCGAACCACACCAACGCCACCGCGGCGGCGCCCGCACCGTTCGCCACGACCAGCGACGCGACCACGGCGACAGTGACGACAGCCCAGCGCCGGGGGTGGGCGAGCGCCAACGGGATGACCACGCCGACGCCCAGCACCACGATCCCATCGATCAACGCTACGGGCATGACACTCCCCCACCCGAGCCGAGTGCGGTCGACTCCCCTGT
>CAYVYG010000107.1:0-9198 GCA_964454385.1 uncultured Microthrixaceae bacterium | reverse complement strand
ACCCTTACACCTACGAGGGACTCACCTCCTCGCTGAACCCGATGCCAGGCCAGTTGATCGTGCACGCCTCGAACTCCTCGGCCTGCGGCGGAGTCGGATGGGTGGGTTGCGCATGGGTTTCCGCTCAACGGATTGCCGATAGCGAGTACGTCATCAACAGCTCACTCGTGACGATCAAGCCGGCTTACCTCACCCACCCCGAGGTCCGCGGCATCCTCATGCACGAGCTCGGCCACTCCGCCGGGTTGGGCCACTTCGATCAGCCCTACTTGGGAGCCATGCAGATCATGATGTGGCGCATGAACGGACAGACCAGGTATCAACGGGGTGATCTGAACGGACTTGCTCACTCCGCGACCAGGGGTCGCGAGTTGACTGCGCAGGTGCCACCGCAGAACGCGATGACGCCCCCGGGGCCGACTGTCGTCGTCGCCGATTGAACGGCGTTCCGTGGCCGGAGCGCCGTCGTCACCGGCCGGCTCACGTCGCAGAACCCCGCCGGCTCAGCGACCCCGGGTGAGCACGGCCAGCGGCAGCGCCGGCAGCGCCCACTCGGCCAACTTCTCCAGCGACGGCAACGAGAAGTGCATGCCGTCGGGGCGTGTCTCGTCGTTGTCGCCCACCTCATCGAGGAATCCGGCAACGTCGAGCACCGGTATGCCGTGGGAGTCAGCCACCTCTATCACCGAGTCGGTCCACGACCGGGTCACCCGCGGGTCACAGGGAGTACCGTCACGTCGACCATCGCAGTAGTAGAGCCCCTCGGGTGGTCGCGGGGTGGGGGGAGCGACGAACACGAGCGCAGCGCCGTGCGCAGAGAGGATGTCGGTTGCCTCCTCGAGGACAGTGAGTCGCTGGAGCTCGCCCTCCTCCGAGAGGAACGCAGCATCATCCACCCCCTTCAGGTCGGTCACCGGGTTCACGTACATGACCACGACGTCCGGACGGACAAGATCGACCTCCGCCGCCCAGTCACGGCGCCAGTCGGGACAGCTCTCGTCACCGAGGGAACAACCCAGGGTCGTTCGGTCCCACACCCGGATGGTGGGGTCACCGAGGTGGACCAGACCGTTGGAGAAACCGCGCCCGGTCGAATCACCGACGACCATGACATCGAGTTGTTGCACGCACGCCTCGCTGGTCGGATCCGCGAGCTCCTCCACGGTGCTCGGATCGAAGCCCTCGCCGATGATCGGCAGGTCCGAGTTGGCGCTCGCGACCACCGTCGGGACGCATGCCGTCGTGGTGGTCACCGACGAGGATCCCGAGCTCGGCTGGTTCCCGTCGTTCGCACCATCGACTCCCCGGTCAACCGAGGTGGCTGCGTCGTTCCCACGCGACGGGATCTCACCGCCGGGGGGCCGGCCGTCGCCCGGCGACTCGACCGCCGCGGCACTACCGGGATCCGATATGGACTCGAGTCCCCCGGCCACGACCTCGGTCGGTGTCTGCGATGGTGCTGCCATAACCAACGACCCTGCTATGACCGCCGCCACCACCCCAGTTCCCAACATCTGCGCCGAGGGTCTCCACCGGCGTTCGATCAGAGGTTGTTCGACCAGGTGGTGCAGCGCAGCCGCACCGAGAAGGGTGGTGGGCACCACCACGAGCGCCACGACCCAGGTCGCGCGTCCGGGCCCCATCGCGACGATCAGGGGCCAGTGCAACAGGTAGATCCCGTAAGAACGCCGCCCCAACCAGACCAGCGGCGTGATCGACAGCCACCGCGCCACCCGTCCCCGGCTCACCGCGGCCGCGGTCAGCCCGGCAGACGCGACAGCGACGGTCAGGAAGCCTCCGCGGGCCATGATCTCGTCGTGGGGGTGCAGCGTCGCGAGACCGACCGCCAGCACCACCGAACCGGCGCCCGCCCACCAGAGAGTGAACCGGTGCAACCCTTCTCGGCGCGGCGCGGACAACGGGGTCGCCGACCACCACCAGCCGAGAAGCGCTCCCACGATCAACGCCACCGCCCGGGTCGCTGTACCCAGGTAGGCCTGTTCGGGACTGACCACCAGACCGGTTGCGAAGCTCATCACGCCCAGCGCGACCAGCACGATCCACATCGCACGGCGACCGTGACGCCGCACCGCTGCCAGAGCGGCCAGCATCACAAGAGGCCACACCAAGTAGAACTGCTCCTCCACCGCGAGTGACCAGAAGTGACGCACGGGCGACGGTGCCGCGAACTGGCCGAGGTAGCCGCCGTGGCCGAGCACCCAGTAGTTCTCGACGTGGGCCAGCGCGGCGATGATCTCACCGGGCAACAGCGCCTGGCGATCGTGACCCCACAGGTTCCAGAGCCCTGCGAGGGCCACCAGAGCGAGGACGACCCACGCAGCAGCCCAGAGCCGGCGGGCCCTGCGCAACCAGAACTCGCGCAGCGCGATCGAGCCACTGCGTCGGTGCTCCGCGACCAGCAACGACGTGATCAGGTAACCGGAGAGGACGAAGAACACGTCCACACCCAGGAACCCGCCGGGCAGGATGCGATCATCGAGGTGGTAGACGACCACTGCGGCGACGGCGATGGCACGCAGTCCGTCCAGGGAACCCACACGACCCGGGCGCCGCGTGATGGCCCTGGGAGGGGTCTCACGATCTCGGAGCTGCTGGGTCACCAAGGGTCCCTTCCTCCGTCCGTACGGGGTCCGTCCGGCGGGTCCGTGTGTGTACGGATCTGCCGGATCCGCTGACACACAAGTGTGCATCCTGTGGGAATGGGACACCGAGCGCGCCCGGGTGGCAACCCTGTAGATCCCCCAGCTCTCCGCGCCCGAACCCCCCTCCCGGCCAACCCCCCCCCCCGCCCAGGCGAACCCCCCTCCCCGCCCAGGCGAACTGTCCGCTCTGGGACCACACCGGCGGGGCTCTCACCGGACAGTTCGCCGGGGTTGTGGGTCACCCCAGGCCTGACATCACTCCTGGACGAGCTCGATGAGGGTGCCGAAAGCGCCCTTGGGGTGGATGAAGGCAACCGTCGTTCCGCGGCTCCCGGGCCGAGGCGCCTCGTCGATCGGGGTCGCTCCGGCCGCCACCATCGACGCGAGCGCCGCCGCGCAGTCATCCACGCGGTAGCCCACATGGTGGAGTCCCTCACCCTTGCGTTCGAGGAACTTGGCGATCGGGGAGTCGTCACGGGTGGCGGTCGTCAACTGGATGTAGCTGTCGGCCACCTTGACCAGCGCCTCCTCCACACCGTCGCTCTCCACGGTCTCCCGGTGTGCCACCTCTGCCCCGAAGGCGTCGGCGTAGAAGCGGATGGCCGCGTCGAGGTCTCTCACAGCGATTGCTACGTGGTCGATTTCGGTGAGGATCATCCGTGCAGTCTGTCCAATCAGCCTGGCGGGCGGTAGTCGGCCCGATCCCGGTTCCCGGGATCACTCGGGGTGGCTCAGCGCCCGAGACCGAGCTGACTACGACGGAAGCGGCCCGAGGAGATCACGTCAACCCCGGGTGGGAGCCGTGCGACCAGTCCCTTGTCGGAGGTGACAACGGTGAGCGTGGGTTCGACGAACGCCTCTTCGACGAGCTCCACGATCCTGTCGTCGGCAGCGTCGCGCTTGCGCGTCGGCGCGAACTCGATCGACAGGGTCCCGCCTGCCTTGTCGGCCACACTACCGACGGGCCGACCGTCGAAGACAAGCACCGCCACGTCGCCGGGATGGTCGTCCTCGCGATCGCGGCACCACGCCGCCACTTGTTGGGCGAGTCGGGTGGCCGCAGCTCCAGGATCGTTCCACCAGCCATCGGCAGCGGCACCCATCACGTTGTTGCCGTCGATGATGTAGCGCATGGGTAGATGATGACCCGTGTAAACATCTCAGGTGCCCGCGGGGACTTGTGGGCATGCTCTACAGCGGGAGGGTCTCGATGGCACCCGACACCGACAGCACCGGTGAACCCTGCGACCCCCGCGACGAGCACACGCGCGCTGAGCGTGGGTGCACCCGAACCGACGACGAGCGGGCCGCGCAGTGGCGCTCGCTCGTCGGTTTCGCGACCGCGCTGACAGGTGACCCACCACTCGGAGAGGACCTCGCCCAGATCGCGTTCACCGAGTTGGTCACCACGGACTCCGAGGTGCGCGACGAGAGTGCGTGGCTGCGGACCGTCGTCGTGCACCGGGCGAAGAACCACTGGCGATCACTGGGCCGCGAGCGCAACGCCCTGCTGCGCGTCGCCTCGCGGGCCGATGACCGCTCCGGCTTCCCGGGCCCCGGACAGTGCGGTCCCGACGGAGGCTCCACCGGTGTCGCCCCGGGAGACCTCGCACGGGTAATCGAGGCGCTTCCACCACGTCAGCGGGCTGCGGTGCTGCTCGTGTACGGGGAGGACCGCAGCACCCCGGAGGCTGCTCGCATCCTCGATTGCGCTCCAGCCACACTGCGCGTGCACCTGCACCGTGCACGCAAGCGGCTGCGCCGCGCGCTGGTGGGTCCACAGCAGAGCGACGACGACGATGGGCCGGCAGATGACTGAGAACGACCAGCCGGAGAACAGCGGTGCTTCCCTCGAATCACAGATGCGAGCGGCGGCCCGATCGCTGATCGAACACCACGCGGCCGGTGCGGGCGAGATGCCCGGTGAGGCATCCGGCCGGCCCACCGCCCCTCTCCGGGACCCGGCTGTGCAGGACGGCTCGGGGTCGTCCGGCGGGATCAGGTCGCGGTCGCGCCGCGGTCGTCGGCTCGGTGGAATCGCGGCCGCAACGGCTGTCGCTGCGGCGATCGTCGCCATCGTCCTGGTGCTGTTGAACCACCGGGACGATCCGATGCGGGTGACCGTCAACCCCGCACAACAGATCCCCCGATCCGAGCCCAACGCCACACTGCTCGTGACGATGGGCTCCGATATGGGCGCCGGGCAACCCGGGGGGAGCTCCGCGATCGTCTTCGATGCCGACAACCTCGAGACGCTCGGCGAGGTGCGCCTACCGTCGCTGTTCTTCCTCGGTGGGCTGGGTGGGACAACGCTTGACCAGGTCTCACTGGTGAACGGCCGGCTCGCGTACGTCTACAGCACCAGCACCGACATGATCCCTTTGACCGAGTACGGAGACGTGGCGGAGCCAACCGACATGAGAGCTGCGCTCTGGAGAGAGGACGACCTCACAGCCGACCGGCTCTCGTACTTCATGCAGCTCGGGCCGGACGGAACGCTGCTGAGCGCCGGCCGCGGACCCGCGGTGGGTTCCACGAACACCCGCCCGGGTGGGCTGTCGGGGTTCGACACGGTCATCGAGGATCGGTGGACGATCACAACCGGCGACGCGGGAGGCACGCGGTCGTTCACCTGGGACGACGGCCCGTTGCCTCTGGAGGACACCCAGGTGTTCACCCCCGACGGCTCGGCGGTGGTGGACCTTCACCCACGCACAGAGGACGGCGCCGGGTCGATCCTGTTGACGACCCTGGCCCTCGCAGAGAGCTGCCCGGTGTGCTCGACGAGTGGCCGGAGCTTCGAGATCCGACCGGTGCAACTGGGCTTCGGCGTTCTCGGCGCCGGGTTCCTCGATGACACCACGATCTGGTTCGAATGGGCCGACCGTGCACCGCCCGATGACACCAACCCGTTCGGCATCGACCCCTACGGTCGCGAACATGGTCTCGGAACGCTCGACCTGTCGAGCGGCGAGACCGCTGAGGTCACATGGCCCGATGGACGCGACGATCCCGCTTCGAGGTTCCGGGTGATGTCGTCGGCCGGTGACGGCACCCTGTACCTGCAACGGACCACTCATCCGCGTGACGACACCGACGTCGAGAAGCTTGCAGCCCTCTGGCGCTGGGACGGCTCGGAGTGGTCGATCGTCGATCTCCCTGCCGCGCCAGAGGGCCTCGAATACCAGGACGTGTTCGTGCTTCCGGGCGTTCCCGATTCGCTCGCCGGCCCTGTGAGCCAACAAGGTGAGTGGTGCGAGGAGGATCTCGACGGTCCGCTGCCGGACGTGGCCGGACTCGGTCGACGCGTGTTGGATGTGTCCGGGTCCGAGCGCAACGTGTCGGACATCGATGGTATGAGCGCGCAGGTCGACGCGATGACCCCCGAATACGGCGGCGCGCTACCGCAGATCTGGTTGAGCGACTGCACCATCGCGGTCTCGTTGTCCGATTACTACTGGGACCGCCTGTTGTTCCACTTCGCACGCACCGGCGACGGACGCTACGCGCTCACCGGCACCGACCGATGGAACTTCGGTCCGACATGAGGTTCCGCCGCGATGAACCGGCGCCCAACCACCAACGGATGGGCAAACCCTACTTGTTGCCGCAGGTCAGCTCATCCGGCGGAACAGCGTGATGCGGTCCTCACCGATGCGCTCGCGCTTGTCCGCATCGGTGATACCCATGCCCTCCTGCGGTGCGAGGCACAGAACACCGAGCTTGCCCTCGGCCTCGTTGCGGTGCATCGCGAGGGTGGCGTTGCCGACGTGTTCGAGGTCGAACACATCCGACATGACAGGTTGGATGGCGCCCATGTCGATCAGGCGGTTCATCTTCCAGGCTTCCTGGTAGTTCGCGAAGTGCGACGAGATGATGCTCTTGAGCTTCATCCACAGGTGGCGGTTGTCGTACTCGATCATGTAGCCGGAGGTCGCCGCGCAGGTGACGATCTTGCCGCCGCGCTTGGTGATGAACACCGACGCACCGAAGGTGGACCGCCCCGGGTGCTCGAAGACGATGTCGGGATCGTCGCCGATGAGACTGCGGACCTTCTTCCCAAGGCGCCGCCACTCGGATTCGTCCTGGGTGTGCTCGTCTGACCAGAACGCGTAGCCCTCGGCCCTGCGGTCGATCACGTGCTCACAACCCATCGCCCGCAACAGCTCGGCGCGCTTCTCACTGGACACCACCCCGACCGGGGTCCCGCCGCCGTTCAGCACCAGCTGGATCGCATACGCGCCGATGCCGCCGGTGGCGCCCCACACGAAGACGTTGTCGCCCTGGCGCATTCGGCCCGCGTGATCACCGACGAGCATGCGGTAGGAGGTCGAGGCGCACAGGGCGTTCACCGCGGCTTCCTCCCAGCTCAGGTGCGACGGCTTGGGCATCAGCTGGTTGGCCTTCACGATTGAGAGGTCCGCGAGCCCGCCGTAGTTGGTCTCGAAACCCCAGATCCGCTGGTTGGCCGCGAGCATCGAGTCGTTGTGAGCGGTGTGATCCTGGTCGTCGACGTAGTTGCAGTGGATCGTGACGTGCTGACCCGGTGACCAGTTCCGCACCGCCGAGCCGACCCGCAGGATGACGCCCGCCGAGTCGGACCCCACGACGTGGAAGTCCTGCGCGTGACGCGCGCCCCACACGGACTCCTTGCCGAGGCGATCGAGGAACCCGAAGGTGGGGAGCGGCTCGAAGATCGAGGTCCACACGGTGTTGAAGTTGATCGAGCTCGCCATGTTCGCGATCACGACCTCGTCGGGGGCGATCTCGGGCATCGGGATCTCGCCGATGTGCAGGCTCTTGCGAGGGTCCTTGTCAGCCGAATCGAGGCCCTCGAACATGTCGGCCTCGGATCGCAGCACGTGAGCGCCGCGGTAGGCCCCGGGAAGTTCGATGTTGGCGATGTCGTCACCGGTGGCACCGGCGTTGATGGCGTCGAGGATCTCCTGCATGGCCGGCAAACCTACAGGGACCGCCTGATGCGCTGCATCTTCCGACCCCGACACTTCCAACCCCGAGACCCCCGACACTTCCAACCCCGAGACCCACCTCCGGCGAACCGCGCGTCGTCACGGCCGGAACTGGGCGCGAGAACGCACGACCGGCAGTTCGTGGTGGGTTCGCCTCGATCCGATGCGAGCCGCGGCATTACCCTGTTGCGATCGGCTCGGGGGCCAAAGGGCTGCCGGGGACACACGAGACGTCAACCAAGGGGTCGCAATGGCTGGTTCAGTGATCATCGGTGGGGCACGCACCCCGTTCGGCAGGATGTCGGGAAGCCTCAGCGGATTCTCCGCTGCGGACCTCGGTGGGTTCGCGATCAAGGGAGCCCTCGAGCGCGCCGGCATCGCAGCCGAGGCGATCGACTACGTGCTGATGGGTCACGTACTCCAGGCAGGCGCCGGACAGATCACGGCCCGCCAGGCAGCGGTCGCAGCGGGCATCGGCATGGACGTGCCGGCGATGACGGTCAACAAGGTCTGCCTGTCCGGCATGAACGCGATCGCCCTCGCAGACCAGATGATCGCCACCGGCGCCGCCGAGGTGGTCGTCGCGGGCGGCATGGAATCCATGACCAACGCCCCCTACCTGCTCCCGGACGCCCGTGCCGGCATGCGCATGGGTGACAAGACCGTGGTCGACTCGATGATGTACGACGGGCTGTTCTGCGCGTTCGACCAGTGCGCGATGGGTGCGGGCACCGAGAAGTACGCCGCCTCGATGGGGCTGCCCCGCGACGTCCAGGACGACCTGGCCGCCAAGTCCCACGAGCGCGCCGCACGCGCGCAGAAGGACGGACTGTTCGATGACGAGGTCATCGCGGTCGAGATCCCCCAGCGCAAGGGCGACCCGGTGAGCTTCACCGAGGACGAGGGCGTGAGGGCCGGGACCACCGTGGAGTCACTCGCGGGGCTCCGCCCGGCGTTCGACAAGGCCGGCAACATCACCGCGGGCAATGCGTCGCAGATCTCCGACGGTGGCGCTGCGGTGATCGTGTGCTCGAAGGAGGCAGCCGACCGGCTCGGCGCCACCCCCATCGCAGAGGTGCTGGCCAGCGGCCAGGTCGCCGGACCCGACGCCTCGCTGCTCACACAACCCAGCCGCGCCATCAACGCAGCACTGGAGTCCTCGGGGATCCCGCAGTCCGAACTCGACCTCTACGAGCTGAACGAAGCCTTCGCAGCGGTGGGTGTCGCGTCGATGCAGGAGCTTGGCATCACCGACGAGATCACCAACGTCAACGGCGGCGCCATCGCCGTCGGCCACCCACTCGGGGCTTCGGGCACCCGGATCGCGTTCACGCTGATCAACGAACTGCGCCGCCGCGGCGGGGGCAAGGGTGCCGCCGCGCTGTGCGGTGGTGGTGGCCAGGGCGAGGCGCTGATCCTCGAAGCCCTGGTGTAACAGACCCTGGCGTAGCAAGCCCTGAGATAACCAGCCCTCGCGTGGCTCCCGAGCGGGCTAGCTGTGGGCTAGCTGCAATACCGTTTAGTTAGGGCTACATGGGTGTAGTTTGGGTGGATGCCTCGTGTGG
>CAYVYG010000106.1:0-9252 GCA_964454385.1 uncultured Microthrixaceae bacterium | reverse complement strand
CTCATGATCCCGATGTCGAGATGATCGGTGATCGAAAAGGCGGTCATGTTCAGGCTCATTCCCATCACCAAGGGGCCCATGGGGTAGAGCGCCTCGAGTGGACCGCCGGCCAGGTAGAGCTGGACCGGTGGGCCGGGCACGTTCGAGATCACCAGCGACGCGGCGGGAGGGGTGCGCGCGGCGAGGTTCGAGCTCGTGTACATGCGTGCTGCGAGGTTGATCAGACCGGGTGGTGTGGTCTCGGTCAGGCCCATGATCTGATGCGCCGCGAGGGCCTTTCGCATCTCCTTGGCCGATGTCGTGGAGCGGTGTATCCGCATCAGGCGTGCGGCGGGGTCCTCGCAATCGGTGGCGAGGCTCACGAACATGTTGCCGACCTTGTTGCCCACCGCCGAGTCGCCATCCGAGCGCATCGAGACCGGACAGGACGCGATCAGTGGCGCTTCGGGTAGCTCGCCGCGCTCCAACAGGTAGCTGCGCAATCCGGCCGAGCACAACGCGAGGATCACGTCGTTGAGCTTCACGGCGAACGCGTGCTTGACCGCCTTGACCCGGTCGAGGGGAACCCTGGCCGGAACGAACTCACGGCGTGGGGTCGGATCGGAGTTGAACACCGTGCGCGGAGCGGTGAGCGGAAGGCTCACCGGTTCGTCACCTCTCAACACGGGTATCGCGGAGATCAACTGGCGAACGGTCTGGTCCGCGAAGCGAACCACACGGAAGGGGCTGCGCCACGCGGAGTGGACCGCTCCGCGCAACAGCATCTCGGCCTGTCCGGGAACCCGCACCGAGGCGATGCGCTCGGTGATCCCGGCGGTCGGGCTCCTCGGCGTCGGCTCCAGGTCCAACAGGACCTCCGCCAGCCCGGCGCCGGAGACGCCGTCGATCACCGCGTGGTGGATCTTCTGGAGGATCGCCACCCGGCCGCCCTCGAGCCCCTCGATGCACCAGGCCTCCCAGAGCGGCTTGGAGCGGTCGAGCTTGTAGGACACGAGCCTGCCGACGACATCGCCCAGCTCGGCTCGTCCTCCCGGTTTCGGCAGCGCGACCCGGCGGATGTGGAAATCCGGGTCCATGTGGGGATCCTCGACCCAGCTCGGCCGGTCCACTCCGAAGGGCACATCGACGTAGCGCCAGCGCAGTTGGGGGATCTCGGCCAGTCTCGAGATCAGCACCTCCCGGAACCGCTCGAAGGTCCACCCATCGGGCGCGTTCGCAGCGTCGACGATCATCAGCCCGCTCACGTGCATGTGCCAGTTCGGTGTCTCCCCGTACAGGAACGCTGCGTCCTGTCCACTCAACTTCCGCATCACGAACCCCCTACCTCCGCCGGATGACACACGATCCGCGAGCGGAGGCTACCGGGTGCGCAAGCGACCCGACCGACACCACCGAGAGGTGGGCCCCAAATGTGGACCGGCGCCCCGAAGGGCGCCGGTCGTGCGATCCGGGCGGCGGGAGCCCGCGATCGCGTGCCAGGTGGCGGGAACCTGACCAATCCACTCCACCACAACACGCCCCGGATGTCGAGAGGTTCTCCGCTACGGTCGCGAGCAGTGACCGAGCAACCACGATCCGCCATCCCGCCGGCGGACTCCCTCGAGTGGTGCGCCACCGAGCCTCCCTCGGTCGATCTCGCCCATTGCGACTCGTCGATGGAATCCCGGGGGCTGCGCCGGGCGCGGACCCTGGTCGAGCTCAGGCGATCGCTTCCGCTCGGGGGATCGGCCACGGCATGGATTCCGGAGGTGACCACCCGCGCCTTCGACCCACAGCGCGATGCCACATCTCTGCTGACGGTGAACAACGCAGCGTTCCACTGGCACCCCGAACAGGGCGGATGGGACCTCGAACGGCTCGCTTCGGCACTGGCGCAGCACTGGGTCGACCCTGCGGGGATCCTCGTGCACGACTCCCCCCACCCATCGGGGCCCGATGACCTCATCGACGGCTTCTGTTGGACCCGCGTCCACCCGGCCGACGAACCGGAGGTGCTGGCCGCCGGGGATCCCGCTCTCGGGGAGATCTGGGTGATCGCGACCCACCCGAGGGTCCACGGCACCCGACTGGGCCCGGCGATGGTCGCGGCGGGTCTCGAGCACCTCGCCGGCCGCGGGTTGCTAACCGCGAACCTGTTCACCGAGGCGGACAACCACGTCGCTCTGGCGATGTATGACCGCCTGGGGTTCAGCGTGCACCAGATGCGGGGCGGCTACCGGTGACGACCCTGTACGACCCGGGCCGGGAGATCCTCGCCGAGCTGCTCGACGGAGAGCCGTCCTACCGCGTCGACCAGGTCTGGGAGGGGCTCTACCAGCAGTTGGTGGAACCCGCTGGGATGACCTCGCTGCCCAAGGGGCTGCGCCGGCGACTCGGGGAGCAACTGCCCACAGCGCTCACCCCGGTGACCGAATCGGTCTCCGAGGACGGCATGACCCTCAAGTGGCTCTGGGCGCTCCGAGACGGCGCGACGGTGGAGACGGTGCTGATGCACTACCCCCGTACCGACACGAGCTCACCACGCAGCACGGTCTGCGTGTCCTCCCAGGCCGGCTGCGCCATGGCGTGCAGCTTCTGCGCGACTGGCCAGGCGGGCTTCGAGCGCCACCTGTGCACCGGGGAGATCGTCGAGCAGGTCATCAGGGCCCTGCGACACACCAGGAGCACGAACTTCGGAAGCACGCACTTCGGGAGCACGCATCCCGGGAGCACCGACATCGGGCGCACGGTCAACGTCGTGTTCATGGGCATGGGCGAACCCCTGGCCAACATGGCCAACACCTGGGGTGCGGTTCGCAGGTTGCACGACGACGTCGGCATCGGCGCACGGCACATCACGATCTCGACGGTGGGTCTCGTGCCCGGCATCGAGCGCCTCGCCACCGCGGAACTTCCCGTCAACCTCGCGGTCTCGCTGCATGCCGCCGATGACCGGTTGCGTGACGAGCTGGTGCCCATCAACCGACGGTGGCCCCTCGAGGAGCTGTTGGTGGCATGCGAGGAGTACTTCGAGATCACCCGACGCCGGATCAGCTTCGAATGGGCGCTCATCTCCGGGGTGAACGACCGCTACGAGGACGCCGATCGCCTGGCGGGCCTGGCGCGCCGCATCGATGCCCACGTGAACCTCATCCCGCTCAACCCGACGCCCGGCTACGCGGTGCAGGGCTCGTCGCGCAACAGGGTCCATGCGTTCCAACGCAGGCTGCGCGACGCCGGTGTGAACGCCACGATCCGCGACACCCGCGGCTCCGACATCGACGCGGCCTGCGGCCAGTTGAGAGCCGGTCACACAGCCACGCCACGACCGGCGCGACGGGAGATCACCGGCGATCCGCCACCTCCACGGTCAGGGGTCCGGCTCGGACCGCGTCGCGGAGCACCTCGCTCGCGCCCACCCGCGAGTCGGGCCAGACCACGCAACGGGTGATCCTGCCGGCAACCGACGCCCCCCGGCCCACCACCGAGGCCACGACCTCACCGCTCACCTCGGCCCGCGGGTGGACCCACCCACCCGATGCGGCGGAACCGGTACCTGCCTCCGCCCAGCGGAGGTTCGCTGCCAGGTAACCGGCGGGTGTGCCGCAATCGATCACCTCGATCGGCTCGTGGACCACCTGCATCCGGCCCGCAGCCGACTCGTGGCGCCAGAGCCGTTCCCACAACCCGGCGGGCTCGGACGGTATACCCGCAGCGACAGCCGCGGGGATGATCGAGGCGACGACCGTGCTGCGCGGTCCGAAGTCGCCGGGTGTGCCCGTCAGCACCGCGACGCGGCGAACGTCCCACCTCTTCACGAACTCTGTGAGCTCGGCGTCGTGGAAGGTGTCCGCGTTGGTCACGAGCACGTGACGGCCCCCCAACCAATCCACGATCCCGCCGACCGCGCCTGCGGTGCCGAGCGCCACCGGCTCCTCGCGCGAGATGTGGATGCGCCGGTCCCCCAGCGGATAGATGCGCCTTGTCAGCGCATCGGTGTGCGCGATGAGCGCATCCGCGTGGTGATGGACGTTCAGCGCCACCGCATCGGTCACCCCCAGGAGCCCCTCGATGGCGTGATCGACCAGTGGACGGTCCCCCAACGGGCACAACGCCTTCGGCAACAGATCACTCAGGGGCCGCAGGCGGGTTCCGGCTCCAGCCGCGAGCACGAGGCCTGCCAGACTGTCAGCCATGCCGAACCACTGGTTCAACTCCCGGCTCCCCCAGACCCTGGTGGTCGCCCAGTTCCTGTTGTACTTCGACGCGTTCTGGGCGTTGCTCGACTTCCTGAGCGTGAGCGTCGACGCGCGGGTCAGCTACACCTTCATCGGCCGCATCATCGCGATCGCCTCCGTCGCCGGCTACATATTCGGCGCGTGGGGTACGGCCAACGAACGCAAGCTCGGCTACCAGGTCGCGGTCGCTGCATCGTTCCTGCCGCTCGCATCGCGATTCGTGAACACGCTCTCGGCCGGTGGACCGCTCGAGCACATCGGTTACATCCTGACCAGCGGGAACATCATCAACGTTATGTTCGAGTACGCCCTCATCGTGGTGCTGCTGCACTCGCAGTCGCGCGAACACGTCAAGGTGTGGTTCTCCTGAGTGGCGGTCCCGTCCGACACCAGCTCCGCGCGTGCCCGTTCTCGACTCGCGTGGACCCGTCGACAATGATGCACCCATGGCCAAGACAATTGAGGGTATTGCAGGACTCGAGGCTCTCGTCGGCGAGCACCTCGGCTACTCGGACTTCCTGGAGATCACCCAGGAGCGAGTGAACACGTTCGCGGACGCCACCGGTGACCACCAGTGGATCCACGTCGACCCCGAGCGCGCCCGCAGGGAATCGCCCTTCGGCGGCGCGATCGCCCACGGGTACCTGACGCTGTCCCTCGGCCCATCGCTGATGCCGACGATCATGACCGTATCGGGCATGAGGATGGGAGTGAACTACGGCACGGGCAAGGTGCGGTTCCCCTCACCGGTTCCGGTCGGTTCCCGCCTGCGCCTCGGCGCTCGCCTCGACTCACTCGAGCGCCTCCCTGACAACGGCGCCCAGGTCCAGATGACCTTCACCTTCGAGGTGGAGGATGCGCCGAAGCCCGCTTGCGTGGCCGAGATCATCTTCCGCTACTACGAGTGAGAACCGGCCCGGCGCGGTTGGCGGCCGCGATGTTCGTCACCGTGGTCGTCGCGTCGACGCCCACGGCCTGCTCGGTCGACCGGGACGCAGCATCACGCTCGACACAGGAACCGCTCGGTCCCCCGCCGGCGGCTTCGGGCTTCCCAGCGGACTGGGAGGCTCCCCGACCGGATTGGCAGCGCTGTGAGGGGGATCCGGCATCTTCCAGCGGGCTGCGCTGCGCGACCCTCGAGGTCCCCCTCGACTGGTCCGATCCCGACGGCGCCACGATCGAGCTCGCGCTGGCCCGCACCAGCGCCAGCGGAGACCGGGTGGGTTCGCTCCTCACCAATCCCGGTGGGCCCGGCGCCTCCGGGATCGACTTCCTCGCGGCGTCACCTCTCGGCCCGACGCTCCCGGAGCGCTTCGACATCGTCTCCTGGGACCCCCGCGGCGTGGGACGGTCCACCTCCGTGGACTGCGAGGACCATGTCGATGAGCTCTACCTCGCGGATCCGACGCCCGACGACGATGCAGAACGCGCCGCCGCGCAACACATCGCCGAGACGGTCTCGAAGGACTGCGCGACCGCGGGCGGAGAGCTGCTCGAACACCTCAACACCGAAGAGGTCGCCCGGGACCTCGAAGCGATCCGCATCGCGCTGGGGGGCGAGAAGCTCAACTACCTGGGCTTCTCCTACGGAACACACATCGGCCTGGAGTACGCGGAGCTCTTCGGTGACAGGATCAGGGCGATGGCACTCGACGGGGTCGTCGACCCGTCCCTCGGATTCGAGCGCTTCCTCACCGGCCAGGCGGAGGCGTTCGACGCAGCCTTCGAACGCCAGGCCCGCCAGTGCTCCGATGCCGGACCGGGAACCTGTGGCGTCGAGGACCTCGTCGGTGCCTACGACCGAGTGCTCGCGGATGCCGAGGCGCAGCGGATCCGGACCCCCGACGGTCCGCTCCGCCCGGCGGAGGTCGCGCTGGGTGCGACCTACGTGGGCTACCTGGATGACGGCTGGAGCCTGCTCGGCCCGGCGCTCTCGGAGGCGCTCGATGGAGATGGCACCGAGCTCGCGGCTCTCGCCGACTCCTATGTCGACCTTGGTGACTACGGGCCCTATGCAGGGGTCGTGTGCACCGACAGCGACCATCCGGTGGGAGCAGATGCGTACGAGGACTTCATCGCACGCACCACCGAGGTGTCGCCACGCTTCGGACCCTCGATCGCAGCCGAGATGCGTCCCTGTGCCACCTGGGTGGTCGAACCCACGGATGCCGCTTCACCGCTCACCGCGCCCGACGCCCCCGAGGTGCTGGTGGTGGGCAACACAGGCGACCCGGCGACGCCGTTGCGCAACGCCGAGGCAGTGGCCGGGTCACTCGAACGGGGGGTGCTGTTGGTGGTCGACTCCGACGGCCACACCGCTCACGGATCGAGCGCGTGCGCAACCGAGGTGATCGACACCTACCTGATCGATCTCGACATCCCGGGGCCGGACACCCGTTGCTGACCGGCAGGCTCTCATGAGCACCACCGCGCCCCGCGGCGACCGCCACCCCACGGTGGTCTGGGACCTCGGCAACGTCCTCATCCCCTGGGATCGGAGCCGCGCGCTCGAGGTCGCGTTCGGTGACGCCACCGAGGCACGGCGCCTCGCCGAGCAGGTCCTCACCATGGAGCTCAACGCGCTGATCGACGCTGCGTCGGACCGCACCGCCCTGCTCGAATCGGTGGCACTGCACAGCCCCGGTTCCGAAGAGGTCGTGGAGGCGTACCTCGAGAACTTCGCACACAGCCTCGGTGCGGTCATCGAGGGAAGCGCCGCGATCCTCGACGAGCTCTGCGACGCGGGGGTCCGCTGCGTCGCGCTGTCCAACTTCTCCGCCATCACCTTCGCCGGCGTGCCACAGCGCTTCCCGGTGCTCGAACGCATGGAGGGGATCCTGATCTCGGGGGACGTCGGGCTCACCAAGCCGGATCCCGCGATCTACCTCGCGTGTGCCCGCCGCTTCAGCCTGCGCAGCGACGAGACCGTGTTCATCGACGACAGTCCCGCCAACGTTGCCGCCGCCCGCGAGCTGGGATGGGACGCGGTGCACTTCACCGATCCGCAGCACCTGCGAGCGGCGCTGGTGGATCGCCACCTTCCACTGGGCGCTCGCTGAGCCATGTCCACCGTTTCCCCGACCGTGGTGGAACCGACCCACCACGACGGCGTGGAGCTGGCGCTCATCCCGCGGGACCGCATCAGGGCACCCGGTGACGTGTTGCGCCTGTTGGTCGGCTTGGTCGTGATCGCGGTCGGGCTGCTCGCAGCGCTGTTCGCGCGGGACACCATCGGCGGGGCCGAGGCCGACCTGACACGCGGCCTGGCACGCATCCCGAGCAGGTGGGAGCGGACCCTGTTGGGCATCACCGAGGTGGGGCTCGTCGCAGGGGTGATAGCCGTGGCGGTGTTCCTGGTCATCACCCGAAGGCGGCGACTTCTCGCATGGTTGGGCCTCACCGTCGTGACTGCGTCCGGGCTCACCCTGGGGATCGACCTGTTGCTCGCGAACAACCGTGTGGAGGTGCTGGCGGGGGTCCACACAGCTGGTGACCGCTTCCTCGCGGACCCCGCGTTCCCGAGCTCTGGTCTCATGGCGGGTGTGACCGCCGGCCTGATCTTCGGTTCTCCTTGGCTCACCGACCGTTGGCGCCGTGTCGGGTGGGCCACCGTCGGGTTGCTGGTGGTCGAGCGGGTCGCGTTCTCGTCGGATCCCTCGATCGACCTGGTCGCCGCGCTCGGAGTCGGGATCGCGGTGGGTGCCGCCCTGTTGCTCGCGCGCGGGGCTCCGAGCCTCGAGCCCTCCGGCGCCGAGATCGTCGATGCCCTCAGGGCCGCCGGGCTCGCGCCGCGAAGCGTCGAGCAACTCGCTCCCGGTCACACGACCGTCACCTACCGGATCCGAGAGGGCCACGGCGAGTGGATCCGCCTGGGGCTCCGCACGGCCCATGACCGGTCCGCGGACGCCCTCACCCACCTATGGCGCAGCATCCGGCTGCGAGCCGACGAGGTGGACGCGCCGTTCAACACGATCCGCCAGCGTGTGGAGCACGAAGCCCTGGCAATCGAGCTGGCCGGACGCAGCGGTGCCCGGACGCCGCGGATGGTGGGCGTGGTGGCGATCGGTGACGATGCCATCGGCGTTCTCGAACAACAGGTTCCCGGTGAGCCACTCTCTGGAAGTGCGATCGACAGGGGCGAGCTGGTCGATCTATGGGCCCAGGTGGCGAAACTGCACCGCGCACGGATCGCGCACCGGGGCCTCACGCGGAAACGATGCATCCGACACCCCGACGGTCGGATGTGGATCACCGGGTTCCAGCACTGCCGTCTCGCCGCGACCGAGCGCGAACGCGCTCTCGACGTCGCCCAGCTGCTGACCGACACCGCCCTGGTGGTTGGAGCCGAGGTCGCGGTGGACGCAGCGGTGGATGCGATCGGTACCGACATGACAGCCGAGGCCTACCCGCTCCTGCAACCACTGGCACTGCCGCGCTCGACCCGCAGCGCGCTGCGGGACTCCGACGGGCTCCTGGACTCGCTGCGCGAACGGGTGGCGACCGCGTGCGGGATCGACAAGCCCGAGCTTGCCCGCATCGAACGGGTCCGTCCCCGCACCGTGGTCACGGTCCTCGCACTCAGCCTCGCCTTCTACCTGGTCCTGCCCCAGCTCACCGACCTGCGCAGCACGATCGACGCTTTCGGCTCCGCCGATTGGGCGTGGGCGCCCTGGGTGATCCTCGGGTCGGTCGCCTCCTACGTGTTCGCCGCGACGAGCTTCGTGGGCTCGGTGCCCGACACGGTTCCGTTCGTCCCGGCGCTGCGGGCACTCGTGGCAGCGAGCTTCGTGAGCCTCATCACTCCTGCGAACTCGGGCACGATCGCGCTCGGGGTCCGCTTCCTGCAGCGCTCCGGCGTCGAACCCGCTTCTGCAGCGGCCTCGATGGCCCTGGACGCAGTCGCAGGGTTGGTAGGCCACCTGGCGATCCTGTTGGTCGCGGTTGCGTGGGGCGGAACCCAGGGTGTGGGCGACTTCTCGTTGCCGGACGCGAGCTGGCTGCTCGGCGCCGCGGCGGTCGTGATGGCTGTGCTGGG
>CAYVYG010000105.1:0-9253 GCA_964454385.1 uncultured Microthrixaceae bacterium | reverse complement strand
GCCGGGGGCGGGGCTCGCCGGGGGCGGGGCTCGCCGGGGGCGGGGCTCGCCGGGGACGGGGCTCAGGCCCAGGCGTGGCTGCGGAGACGGGAGATGCGCTCCTCGACGGGTGGGTGCGTCGAGAACCACTGGGTCACGTTGCGGCCCCGCAGCGGATTGACGATGTAGGCGGACGCTTCAGCGGGATTGACGTCCGATGGGATCGTGGATGCGCCCATCTCGAGGCGCTCGAGTGCCCGGGCGAGTGGCTCCCCCGTACCGAGCATTCGAGCGGCTGAAGCGTCGGCTTCGTACTCCCGGTTGCGCGAGATGGCCATCTGGATGAGCCCGGCCGCGATCGGCGCCAGGATCAGCATCAACAGCGACGCGAAGGGGTTGTCCCGGTTGTTGCCACCCCCCTGGCCGCCTCCGAAGATGAACGCCCACCGGGCCATCGACGCGACGAAGGTGATCCCCATGGCGATCGCGGCCGCCACGGATCCGATCAGGATGTCGCGGTTGCGCACGTGGCTCAGCTCATGGGCGAGCACGCCTTGGATCTCTTCCCAGCCGAGGGTCCGCAGCAACCCCTCGGTTACGCACACCGCCGCGTTGTCGGGGTTGCGGCCTGTGGCGAACGCGTTCGGTTGTGGTTGGGGTGAGACGTACAGGCGGGGCATCGGGATGGAAGCCCGTTGGGCGAGCTCCGCGACGATCGCGTGGTACTGCGGCATCTGGGATGCGGTGACCTCCACCGCGCGTGCCGAACGGATCGCCAGGCGGTCGCTGAACCAGTAGGACCCCCCGGCCATCGCGAGGCCGATCAAGAGCCCGATGACGACACCCTGTCGGCCCCAGAACGATCCGATGAACATGCACAGCGCACCGAGGCCTGCCAGCAGAGCGGCGGTCTTGACGTTGTTGAGCGTGGACACGGTTGTGGGTTCCTCCGATGGGACGCCGGTTCTGGGTGGGTAAGGGATCGACAGCGATCCCGTTAGGAGATGATGCAACAGCTCACCAACGATTCGGCTTCGGGCCTGAACCGCTCTGTGGACAGACTCAGCCTCGCGTCAGTTGCCGTAGTACCCGGAGTGGATGTAGACACAGGGGATACCCTCTTCGTGGAACATCGCCACATTTCGTGGATCGTCCTCAAATCCCAGCCGAAGATCGAAGCTCCGTGAGCGGAGCTCGTGAAGGCTCTTGCGCTTGAAGCTCGATGATGCGCTGTAGTCGCCGAAGTCGCGCATGATCAACAGATCCCACCGAAGCTCGTAGCGGCCCAGCCAGGCGAGCGTCTGCGGCATGACCCGGATCGGCCGGGCCGTGAGCAAGACGATCCGGTGATCGGCGTCGATCACCTCCAACAGGCGGGCCACCTCGTCGATCAACTCGTCGTCGCCACATGCCGCGAAGAACGACTCCCAATCACGCCGGGGCGCCTCCAGGAAGTGCTGGCGCCGGCTCGCGTCGGAGAGGACTCCGTCGACGTCGAAGACCACCGTCGGATGTGTTTCGTCGGTCAGGGGTTCGAGCGATTCTGATCGCCAGAGCCAGTTCTCGAGTGTGTG
Organism: uncultured Microthrixaceae bacterium; assembly: GCA_964454385.1. Taxonomy (GTDB): domain Bacteria; phylum Actinomycetota; class Acidimicrobiia; order Acidimicrobiales; family Microtrichaceae; genus JAMLGJ01. The sequence goes on along the minus strand of CAYVYG010000105.1, from coordinate 7,700 downwards.
GTCCCAACCAGGCACCAGGCGAGACTAGCCAGCACCCCGGGGTGACTCCGAGCCGGTCGGACCACCGGGCTCGTCAGGACCACAAGGCTCGTCAGGACCGGCCGGATCGCCCTGACCGGTCGGATCGTCAGGAGCCCACACTCGTGCCAGATCCTCGAACGCTTGCACCGACGGACATGCCCGGTCACCTCGGGGATACCCCGCAAGCCCGGTCAGGTCAGAAGCGCCGCCTTCGCCATCGATGAGCGCCAGCTGGTCGGTCCCCACCCATCCGGGGTGCGGCTCTCCGCAGGCCCTGGCGAGCCGCAGCAGCTCCTGGCGCAGTGTCGCGACGTAACGCGCAGCTTTCGGCGCCTTGTCATCGACCACCAGACCCCGCTCGCGCCGTGGACGGTGGGTCGTGACGCCCGTGGGACAGTTGCCGGTGTGGCAACGCTGTGCCTGGATGCAGCCCACCGAGAGCATCGACTCGCGCCCCACGTTGACCATGTCGCACCCGAGCGCCATGGCAGCGAGCCCGCGCTGTGGCAGACCCAGGCGTCCGGATCCGATGAACACGACTTCATCGGTGAGCTGTGCCTCACAGAACGCCCGGTAGACCGTCGGGAAGCCGTGCAGGAACGGCAGCGAAACGTGGTCCGCGAACACCAGTGGAGCGGCGCCGGTTCCGCCCTCGCCGCCGTCGATGGTGATGAAGTCGGGTCCGCCTCCCGAGGAGGCCATCTGCGCGGCGAGCTGTTCGAAGAACCCGACCTCGCCGACAGCGGACTTGATCCCCACGGGCAGGCCGGTTGCGTCGGCGAGGAGCTCGACGAACTCGATCAGCGAGCCGACGTCACCGAACGCGCTGTGCGCACTCGGTGACCCGCAGTCGACACCCGGTTCCACCCCTCGCACCGCTGCGATCTCCGGGGTCACCTTCGCAGCGGGCAACAGTCCCCCGAGTCCGGGCTTCGCGCCCTGCGAGAGCTTGATCTCGAGTGCCCTGACCGGACCCCGGTCGAGCGTTTCGAGCAGGTGGTCCATCGAGAACCTGCCCTCGGCGTCACGACAACCGAAGTAGGCCGTTCCGATCTGCATCACCAGGTCCCCACCCTGGAGGTGGTGATCCGACAAGCCACCTTCACCGGTGTTGTGGAGACATCCGGCTTCGGCGGCACCACGGTTGAGTGCCTGCACGGCATGGCCCGACAGCGCTCCGAAGCTCATCGCGGAGATGTTCACGATCGACTCGGGCCGAAACGCGCCGGGACGGTGGTGGGCCGCGCCGATGACCTTCGCGCACGGGACCGGGAAGTCCACCGAGATGGTCTCTGGTTCACCCGGTAGGGCTTCGGGGGGGAAGGTCGCCTGGCGTATCACGATGTAGCCGTCGATGCGGTCGATCGCGTTGTCGGTGCCGAAGCCGAAGTCGTTGTTCTGCCCCTTGGAGGAGGCATAGATCCAGCGGCGCTCGTCACGGCTGAAGGGGCGTTCCTCGTCGTTCGAGGTGACGATGTACTGGCGCAGCTCCGGGCCGATGCTCTCGAGCAGGTAGCGGAGGTGACCCACGACGGGAAAGTTCCGCAGCACGGCTCGTCTGGTCTGCAGGCTGTCGTAGACGACCAGCGCCACCAGCACCGCGACCACGGCACCCAGGATCCACCCGATCATGTGGGCCGGTTCAGCGGATCAGTCCTCATCGGCTGCTTCGCCGGCCCGCTCGCGGATGGCCTCCACGACGGTCTCGTCAGCCAGGGTCGTGGTGTCACCCAGCTCGCGGCCCTCGACGACGTCGCGCAACAACCGGCGCATGATCTTGCCCGAACGGGTCTTGGGTAGGTCGGGAACGATCACCACCGCGCGGGGACGTGAGATGCCACCGAGCTTCTTCGCCACGTGTTGGCGGATCTCCTCGCGTAGCTCCTCGGTCGCTTCGTTGCCACCCCGCAGTATCACGTAACCCACGATCGCCTGGCCGATGGTCGCGTCGGTGGCTCCGACCACCGCCGCCTCGGCCACCGCCGGATGGTCCACCAACGCTGACTCCACCTCGGCGGTGGATATCCGGTGACCGGAGACGTTCATCACGTCGTCGACACGGCCGAGAACCCAGATGTAGCCGTCCTCGTCGACCTTCGCGCCGTCACCCGCGAAGTAGCGGCCCTCGAAGCGCGACCAGTAGGTGTCCCAGTAGCGCCGCGGGTCACCCCAGATCCCACGCAGCATCGCCGGCCAGGGCCGGGTGAGCGTCAGGTAGCCCCCACCACGCTCGACCACCTTGCCGGTGTCGTCTACGAGCTCCGCTGCGATGCCCGGCAGCGGCCTGCACGCGGAGCCTGGCTTCGCGGTGGTCAGCGCAGGCAACGGCGAGACCATGATGGCGCCGGTCTCAGTCTGCCACCAGGTGTCCACCACCGGGCAGCGCCCACCGCCGATGTTGTCGCGGTACCACATCCATGCCTCGGGGTTGATCGGCTCACCCACCGAGCCCAGCACCCGCAACGACGACATATCGTGACGTGCCGGCCAGTCGGCGCCCCATTTCATGAACGTACGGATCGCAGTGGGCGCGGTGTAGAGCTGGGTGACCCCGTAGCGCTCGATGATCTCCCAGAGCCGGTCCTTGTCCCAGTCGGCCTGTTCGCCGCCGCGGTTCTCCTCGCGCGGGGTGTCCGGGGTCCCCTCATAGAGCACCGAGGTGGCACCGTTGCACAACGGGCCATAGACGATGTAGCTGTGACCGGTCACCCAACCGACGTCTGCCGCGCACCAGTAGACATCGGTCTCCGCACGCAGATCGAACACCGCCTTGTGGGTCCACGCCACCTGGGTCAGGTACCCGGCGGTGGTGTGCATGATACCCTTCGGCTTGGCGGTCGTGCCCGATGTGTACAACAGGTACAGCAGGTGCTCGGAGTCGAACGGCTCCGCAGGGCAATCGCTGCCCAGCTCGCTGCGGGCCGCTTCGACCGCATCGTCCCACCAGATGTCACGTCCCTCGACCATCTCGATGTCGTCGCGGCCCGCACGTTGCGCGACCACCACCGAACGTACCGTGGGGCAGTTCTCCAGCGCGGTGTCGACGTTGGGCTTCAACAGGAACGGCTTGCCGCGCCGCCACGAACCATCCGCAGTGACCACGACGGTGGCCTCGGCATCGTTGATCCGGTCGATCAGCGAGTCCGGGCTGAAACCGCCGAACACGACGCTGTGGGCCGCTCCGATGCGGGCACACCCGAGCATCGCCACGATCGTCTCGGGGATCATCGGCATGTAGATGCACACCCGGTCTCCAGCCGTGATGCCCAGCCATCGCAGGGTGTTAGCGAACTCCTCGGTCCGCTCCAACAGTTCCGCGTAGGTGATGGCTGCGGTGTCACCCGGTTCGCCCTCGAAGTGGTAGGCGACCCGGTCGCCCCGACCGGCCTCCACGTGGCGGTCCAAGCAGTTGTGGGTGACGTTGAGCTTGCCACCCACGAACCACCTCGCATCAGGCAGATCCCACTGCAGAGTGGTGTGGAAGTCGGTGTCCCAGTCGAGCAGGTCACGAGCGACGCCAGCCCAGAACGCCTCGAAGTCGGCATCCGCTCGGTCGTAGATCCCGGGATCGTTCAGCTCTGCGTCACGCGCCAGGGTCTGCGGAGGTGGGAAGGTACGGACTTCGTGGTAGTAGTCCTCGATCGTGGCTGACGTCTCACCGGCCATGTCTGTCCCCTTCGTACGCTTCGCTGCGTGACGGGCCCACCCCGACCGCGGGTTCGAGCGTATCGAACGGGGTCACCGCGTACGATCCCTGCCATGTGCCGCAACATCACACCCCTGCGCGGGCTCGTCCCCCCGGCGACCGCCGACGAGGTTCAAGCCGCCGCGCTGCAGTACGTCCGCAAGGTGGGATCGCTGAGCTCGATCTCGGAGGCCAACCGGCCCGCGGTCGACCGCGCTGTCACACGCATAGCCGAGGCAACCCTCGAACTGCTCGAGGAGCTCCCCGAGCGCCGGGTGCCACCCAGGACCGAGCCGCCGCTGAGACGGCACCGGTCACCCGCTTGAGTGTCTCGCGCAGATCACCCGCCGGGCGGGCGGACGTGCCAGGTGAGGGCCGTGAACGCACCGAGCCCTTCGGGGTCGACCAGCGCAGCAGCCTCGGTCGCGACGCTGCGCGCCCTGATGGCTTCGAGGTCACCGATGCCGGCGCGCTCCTCCCACCGCCGGGTCGCCTCCGCGACCAGCTCGTCGAGGCCGTTGGCGCGAAGCCAATCGGCCTGGGTCGACGCCTCGGCGTCCGGTGGCAACTGGTCGATCGCCACCTGTGCGGTGATGTCCTGTGAACCCGGTACCTCCAGGGGGTGCCGCCCGCGCTCGTGCGAGCGGTAGGTGCGCAGCCACTCGTGCTGCGGGCGCCCAGCGATCGAAGCGGTCGGCTCCGCGTAGTCGAACACGATCACCTCGCCGCGCTCCAGCGATCCGATCGCATCGCGCACCCATTGCGTCGCAGCCGGTTGCCAGGGCACCCGTGCCCCCTCAGCGGCCTGCGGGGCCACCTCGTCGAACGCGGCCGCGACCGGCTCCGGAACCTCGATGAGTCGCTCGACCAGCACCGGCGTGGCACCGGCGTCACCCCCGAGCGTTACCACCACCTCCTGCCAGGTGCCATCCCGACGTTCGAGGAGACGGAAAGGCAGGTTGTCGAGCAGCTCGTTCGCGACGACGGCCCCGGTGATCGGCCCCTCGGGCATCTCACCTACCGAGGAGAACCGCGGCCCCTCGCCCGGCAGTGAGCAACCTGAGTCGGAGCTGCTCGCGACCCACCCGAGGTCTACCAACTCCAGGTGATCGCCGTGTTCGTTCCGCAGCGCAGCGCTGCGCTCCACCATGATCCAGTGGAGCGCCGCAGCACAACGCGGCATTGCCGCTCGCACCGCGATCGCGAGCGCTCCCCTTGCCGCGCCACCTTCGATGACCGTGAAGGGCACCGGTCTCCCGAGGTGCTCCCACAGCTCATCGAGGTGGCGGGCCAGCACGGTGCCGAAGGTGGGCCCCGCCTCGGGGCTGGTGATGAAGTCGGCTCCCCGGCGGCCCGCACGGCCGCGGGTCGCGAAGAACCCCGACGCCGGAGCGTACAGCGCGAGCTCCATGTACTGGTCGAAGCGCAGGTACCCCAGGTGGTCAAAGGCCTCCGCGAGGCCGTCGGGCAACTGGGCCTCCGCGAGGCCGTCGGGCAACTGGGCCTCCGCGAGGCCGTCGGGCTCACCCGGTTCAGCCACCGAAGGCGACGATGGTGAAGCTCGTGACGTCGTTGATCACCTGGGGCACCACACCGAACAACACGGTCGCGACGAGTGTCACCACCAGTGCGAAGCCGAGCGATACGGGTATCCGCATCGGCGAGGTGTCCACGCCTTCGGGCAACTCGTCGAACCACATCGCCTTGGCGACGTTCAGGTAGTAGAACGCCGCGATGGCGGTGTTGACCGCCATGATCACCGCCAGTGCCCAACCGAGGCCGGTATCCGCGTTCACCAACGAGGCGAACACTCCGAACTTCGCCCACCAGCCGCCGAGCGGCGGGATCCCGATCAGCGAGGCGAGGAACAGCGTGAACACCGTCGCGAGTCCGGGCATGTAGCGGACCAACCCACCGAGGTCCTCCATCTCCGCCGACCGGGTGCGGCGGGCGATGACGATGATCGAAGCGAACGCTCCCAGGTTCATCGCTGCGTAGATCACCAGGTAGGTGACGAGGGCCTGCAACGAGGCCTCGGGGTTGGAGCCGGCCACCGCGAACGGAGCGAGCATGAACCCGGCCTGCGCGATACCGGAGTAGGCGAGCATTCGGATGATGTTGGTCTGGCGGATCGCGATCAGGTTGCCGACGGTCATCGACGCCGCGGAGAGCACGAAGAACGCGGGCTCGATCACATCGGTGCGCACGATGAACGCGAAGTAGGTCACCTGGATGAGCGCCACGAAACCGGCGGTCTTCGACGACACCGCAAGGAACGCGGTCACCGGTGTGGGCGCGCCCTCGTAGGTGTCGGGCGCCCAGACGTGGAAGGGCACCGCGGAGACCTTGAAGCCGAACCCGACGATCACGAACAACAGCGCGAGGGCGACGACCGGGACACCGCTCGATCCGAGCTCCGCGATGCGTTCGCCGATCACCGCCAGGTTGGTCGAGCCGCCGAGGCCGTAGGCGAGCGACATGCCGTACAACAGGATGCCGGTCGCGAACACGCCCATCAGGTAGTACTTGAGACCGGCCTCGTTGGAGCGCATGTCGCCCTTGCGCCAGGCAGCCAGCATGTAGGACGGGATCGAGAGCAACTCGAAGGCCACGAAGATGCCGATCAGGTCCCGGCTCGAGGCCATCACGGCCATGCCGAGCACCGAGCTCAACAACAGCGTGTAGTACTCCGATTCCCAGTAGTCACCCTCTGCCATGTAGTTGGTCGACAACAACACCACCACGTACGCCGAGATGATGAACAGAGCCTTAAGGACCAGGGCCATCGAGTCGACCACGTAGCCGCCGCCGAGGAGCACCCGGGGCGCCTCGTCACCGGCGAGCGTCGCGAGCGGTATGAGTGCCACCAGCAGGCCGATCCCAGCGAGGGCGGGCATGACCGCGCGTGCACGCTCCAGCTTCCAGGAGTCGACCAGGGCCAACAGGATCACCGTGCCCACCAGGACGAGCTCGGGCGCGATCGCGTGGTAGTCCATGTTGGGCTTGGTGAAGACCTCGGCGGCCTGGAGCACTACGGACAACACGTCGGATCAGGATCCCGTCGCTGCGGCGACCACAGCCGTGGTCGCGGGGTTGGTCACATCGAAGATCAGGCTCGGCAGGAAGCCCAGCACGACGATCAGGACGATCATCGGAGCCCACGAGATCCACTCCACCGGAGTCACGTCCTTGATAGCGGGATCGTCGACGAACTCCTCGGTGGGGGTGCCGAAGGAGGTGCGCTGGTACATCCACAACAGATAGCCGGCCGCGAAGACGGTGCCGAAGGCTGCCACGACCATCAGCACCCGGAACAGGGTCTCGTTCAGCATCGGGGCGGGCTGGTAGGCCGCGAGGATCGCGGGGAACTCGCCCCAGAACCCCGCGAGGCCGGGCAGCCCTAGCGACGCCATCGACGACAGACCCAGGATCCATCCCAGCCGTGGCGCGGACACGAGCATCCCACCGAGGCGGCTCAGCTCCAGGGTGTGGTAGCGGTCCTTCATCGACCCGGCGATGAAGAACAACAGCCCGGTGATGAGGCCGTGGGCGACCATGCCGAAGATCGCTGCGTTGATGCCGAAGTCGGTCAGCGTCGCGATGCCGAGCATCACGAAACCCATGTGCGCCACCGACGAGAAGGCGATCAGCCGCTTCATGTCGGACTGCGCGAGGCATCCCAGGGCGCCGTAGATGATCCCGATCGCGGCGAGGATCCCGATGATCGGGGCCCACCACTGCGCCCCTTCGGGCAGGAACGGCAGCGCGATGCGCACGAAGCCATAGGTGCCGAGCTTCAACAGGACCGCGGCCAGGATCACCGAGCCCTGCGTGGGCGCCTCGGTGTGGGCGTCGGGCAGCCAGGTGTGGAACGGGAAGATCGGCACCTTGATCCCGAAGCCCATGAACATCCCGCCGAAGATCAGGATCTGGGTGGTCCTTGCGATGTCGAGCCCGCCGAGCTCGCGCAGAACCCGCATGTCGAAGGTCTGTT
>CAYVYG010000104.1:0-9253 GCA_964454385.1 uncultured Microthrixaceae bacterium | reverse complement strand
ATCACATGGTGGATCAGCTGGTCCGAGCCGGGATCGCTGAACGTGACCCGAGTGGTCTGACCGACGCGGTGTTCATGGGTCGGCCCGGCTACCGGTTCCTGTTGATGTCCGTCGGCGGCCACCCCACCCAACCGACCAGGATCGCTTCGAGGCTCGAGGGCAGCTCGGGTAGACCGGTACTGCTCTCGGTCGGGGCAGCCAACATGGAACTCGTGAGACGCATCGAAGATGTCGCTGGCGCAGCTGGTATGGGCTCCACCGAGTTGCGCGTGATCGAGGTGCGCGACCGATGGCTGAGTCTCCTCGACGAGATCGAGCATGGCTTCGTCCGGGAGCTGTCCGCGGTCAAGCCGACTCCCCACGAGAGCGGTCAGTTGCACCTCTACGACAACGATCGGGTCTTTGCTGTCTTCCGTCATCTGGCACGACTGTTCGAGGTGAATCACCGGGTGCTCGAATCCACCGACCCCGAGCACCTGCACAGATTCGGTGTGGAGTTGCGACGCCGGCTGCGATCTGTCGAGGAAGACGCACCGGAGGGCGGCTCCATAGCAGTCGACACGGCACGGGCGGCGTTCGAGAACCTGGTGGGCGGTAGCAGCGGTGCATGAACCCCTGAACCAGTACTTGCCGGACCTCGTGGCTGCGAGCGAGTTTGCCGCTCACCTGAAGGAGCGGCGGCAGGAGATCCTGGCGGTCCTGACGCAACAGGAGAGTCACGAGACTGCGATCGACGAGCTCGAGCGATCCGTTCTCGCGCTGCGCGGACTGCACCGCGAGATGAACAACCTGAGGGAGGCCCATGTCGGCGATGTGTCCGCGTTCCTTCCGATCAACCTCCCTCTCTACTCGCTGGTGCTGTTCGCGGCGGTGCCATCGCTGATGGCGGACCGCGTGTTCGTGCGCTCGCCTGCGGTCGGTCACGGGTGGATGCGAGAGGTCTTCGAGGTGTCGGGGATCTCGGACTACTTCCCACGAATCGGACTGTTCGATCTCCAGCGCCGTGACTTCCTCGATCACTTCGTGGCGCGATCAGAGGTGGTCCTGTTCACGGGTCGCTATGCGAACGCAGTTCAGGTGCAACGCTGCTGTCGCAAGGCGAAGTTCGTGTTCAACGGAGCCGGTGTGAACCCGATCGTGATCGGGCCGAAGGCAAGTGTCGAGAGGTCATTGGATCGGATCATCACGACGAGGGTCTTCAACAGCGGTCAGGACTGTGCAGGACCCGATGCCTTCCTGGTCCACTCCTCGGTGGCAGACGAGTTCGTGGAGCTCGCCCGTGACTCGTTGCGCTCGATACCGGTAGGCGAGTACTCCGATCCTTCGGTGCGGGTTGGTCGCATCCTCACCCCGGGCCCGCTGCCGGATCTCGTCGCCCGACTCGAGGAGCTGAAGTCCAGCACGGTGCTCGAGGGTGCGATCCACGTCGAAGATCAGGTGGTGGAGCCGACGATGATCGTGCGTCCCATCGATGAACACGACCGCTTGGTCGAGTTCTTCGCACCGGTGTTCTACGTCCTCGTGTACGACGATGAGGTGCAGTTGGCAGGGTTCTTCGATCGCGAGGAGTACCAGCAGTACGCAATGTACGTGTCACTGTTCGGCTCGTCGTTGCTGCCTGAGATCACCAGCTACTCGAACCCGTTGGTCGACCTCACGGTCCTCGAAGTCGAACATGGCAACGAGCCATACGGAGGTTGGGGGTCGAAGGCCAACTTCGTTGCCACCGGAGACCGGTTGACCATTGGGCCGGTGCTCGTGTCGTCCGCCATCGCAGCCCGTACCGATCGACGCGGTCGCGGAACCGTCATGCCCTCAGTTCTAAGGCGTAGTACTCATGTTCTGCGATGACCTCGAACTTGACCTCGTAGTGGGGTAGCCCGTTGATGAGCTCCTCGAGGTAGGCGGGTAGGAACGCCGAGTTCAGGTCCGGCGTGTCGAAGACGATCGCCGCCTGGTTCCTCGCGGTTTCGTAGAGATCCCCGAGTAGTTCCATCAATGCTCGGGCGTTCCGCGCTCCGGTCTTGTCGGGTCGGGTCGCGATCGCGGGGTACCAGTGGACTCCCCGTCGGTAGAGACTTGCGCCGAAGCGCTGTTCGTAGTGTTCGATGTTGATCCAGTCGAGCGAACGCAGATCGGTTGTGATGAGACAGATCGACTCGACGACCCCTTTGCGCTGATAGACGATCTTGGTCATGGCGGGGTCGTCGATCATCATCTGACGGAACTTTGACGGTGTTACCCCTTGAGCACAGGGGTGGTCGGCCAGCACTGAGTAGGCCGACTCGTACAACCCGAACAGCTTCTGTACCTCGGAGTCGGTCAGTTCGTGACGCAGGTAGGCACCCGTTTCGTCACCCCCGAGAACCGAATCCCGAGCTGTGGCCCGTGCTGCATCCGAAAGTGAACTCGGCGTCTCCGACGGGGTCATCCGACTGTTCTTGGGTACGCCGCACCAGTAAGTCTGAGTTCCGAGCAGCTCTTGGCTTCGAACGATGCCCTGCGGCAGGGATTCAACCAAGTGATCCAGTGCTGTTCTCACAGACCAATCACCATCTGAAGGGCCATCCAAGACAATCGTGGCACCGTCGTGTGCCAGCTCCGTCAGGCGCTCGTGAGAGGCGACACCCAGATCTGTGTCGGGCCACGTCGTGAGGTGAAGCAGACGGTTTTCGCCGTAGGTCTCGGGGAAGCGTCGGGCATAGAAGTCAGCATTGAGCCACTCGTTGGTCTCTACGGGCACGAGCTCTGGCACCTGGATCTCTAGGCCATCGACCGTCATCGGAATGCAGAGGGTTCGATTGTCGTTCAAGGCACTCTCGAACTCAGCACGATTCAGCTCCACGCGTTGTGGATGCCGTCTCCGCAGGCTGGCATACAGCGAACGGTAGGCCTCGTATTGCCGATCGCTCGCAGCCTCAGCCTGTTCAGGGGTGTCCATGGGGTGAGCGTATTGCGCCACGAATCCTCAATACCTGCCGTCTGCTGGCCGATCCATGCCATGACGACGTACAAGGAGTCGTATTGCGCATCGTGCGGGGGCTGGGTCGAGAACAGGTGGCGAGCGACCTCGCGCGCCTGCATCGGCACTGGCTGCTCACGATCGTCGTGCTCGTTTGCACACTGCTCCTTCCAGATACCATCAGCGGACCCTTGTTCATTCTGTACGGCGGCATCTCGGCCGTCGTTGCATGGCGGATATCGAACGACCGTACTGGGGATATCAGACGTCTGGGGAGGGCCGTCATCCTCACGGGCGTCGTCTTCCTTGTCGGCGGAGTTGTTCGCGTGGTGGAGGCAACGATCCGCAAGGTGGAGTATCCATTTCCGGCCATAGCGGATCTCTTCTCACTTGGCGCATTCGGACTCTTCCTGTACTCGATCTCCTTTGTCATAAGGAAGCGCAATCCTCATCTGTCCCTGGATCCGATCCTCGATGCACTGGTGGGCGTGGTCGCCGTTGGCATCATCCAGTGGACCGTGATCCTCCTCCCCTACATGCGGGACCCAACCCACTCATCTGCGGAGACGATCGTCACGGTTGGGTTCGGGTTCGTCTCTTTGACCACGATCGGCATGGCGGTGTTGGCACTGGTGGCAGGTTCGGTGCCATCGGCCAGCAACAGGCTCCTGGCGGGTGGGCTCGTCATGGCGTTCGCATCGGACGTGCTGGCTGTGAAGGTGACAGGCGGTGGCGGCTCGGACGTGCTGCTGAGCCTCGTCAACACAGGGGTCGTCGCACTTGGTGCCGCCGGCCTCCTGCATCCGAGCATCGAGCGGCTCTTCGAACGCCCGAATGACGACCTGATGGACAGGCGCCTCTCGCGACGGCGCGTGCTCGTGCTGTCGTTTGCCCTGGTAACGCCTCCGGTCGTCCTCACCTATGAGGTCTTATCGGGATCACGAGGAGTCGAGTTGCTGCTCCCTGCGGTCGGAGCGATCGTCCTAGCGCCGATGGTCCTGTTGCGACTCGGCCGACTCGTACGGGACAACGAACGGCTTGCCTCTCAGGAGCGCGCATTGCGCCAGGTGGGTGAACAGCTCGTCGAGTCGTCGAGTGACCAGGATGTCGCCATGGTCCTCGACAGCGGGTTGCAGCGACTCGCTGGTGAGCTGCTGATCGACGGTGGGTTGGTGGTAGCCCCGTTCGATTCTGATTCAGTGGGCTGGACCACGGACATCTCACCCGCCCTGCGAGCCGCGATCGCAGAGGTCAAGAGAATCGATCAACCTCGCAACGGTGAGATCCTCGAGCTTGCATCGGTAGGGCTGAGCGGCCACTGGCATGCGGGACTACTGGTACTGCAACAGAAGCTGCGGGCTGTTCTGGTCATGGGCATCAAAGGCTCGTTGACGGATGTTCAGCGCAATGCGATGACTGCCCTGTGCCGCCAGGGTGCGATCGCCATGCGAGCCGTGGAGCGCACCGAGGAACAGGTCCGCGAGCGTGCTGAGCGTCGCTTCGCCACGCTGATCGAGAACTCGTCGGACATCGTCACGATCCTCGACGAGGACGACGTGCTGATCTACACCTCGCCGGTGTCGAAGCGCCTGCTCGGCCTCGAGCCCCTACCCGGCTTCGAGTTCCGGATCGATCAACTCGTGCACCGTGACGACCAGGAGAAGGCACGTGCGATGCTCGAAGCCGTCCACGATTCGGGGTACGCGACCGAAGAGTTGAGACTTCAGCACCTCAACGGGACCTACCTCTGGTTCGAGGTGCAGGCCACCAACCTGTTCGATGATCCCGACGTGCAGGGGATCCTCATCAACGCACGGGCGGTCGATGACCGCAAGGCGGCCGAGGAACTGCTGCTGCTCTCCGAGGCCCGGTTCAAGTCCCTGGTGCAGAACAACTCCGACCTGGTGATGGTGATCGACCCGCATGAACGCGTGGACTATGCGAGCCCGTCGGCGGTGACGATGGTCGGCGAATCGGCGGATGCACTGTACGGGCGTCCCATGTCGGGCGTGTTCACTGGCGCCGACATCGACTGGAACACCAGGTTGCGTGAGGCCGCGAAGGACGCCAAGACCTTCGAGTTCGGCTTCACCCACACCTCGGGCGACTGGCTCACCTTCGAAGCGGTGGTCACCGATCTCCGCTCCGAACCGGCGGTTCGCGGGTTCGTGTTGAACGCCCGCGACATCACAGAGCGCAAGACGATGATGCGTCACCTGCGCCACCAGGCGACACATGACAGTCTCACGGGGATGCCCAACCGGGTGCTGCTCACCGAGGAGCTGGACCTGATGCTGTCGCACAACCCGGGCAACAGCTCGGTCGCTGCGATCTGCATCGACCTCGATGACTTCCGCGACATCAACGACAGCCTCGGACAGGCCGTGGGTGACGAGGTGCTCATCGCGGTCTCCGAACGGATCCGCTCCACGCTGTCCTTCGGCGACCAGGCGGCACGCATCGGCGCAGACGAGTTCGCGGTGATCGTCGAGCGTGCCCACGGTGAGGACGCCGTGCTGGAGATGACCCAGATGATCCTCGATGCACTCGCCCAGCCTTTCCACTTCGAAGGCCGGGAGCTGAGTCTCTCGGCGTCAGCGGGCATGGCGGTCGACCACAAGCGCGAGGTCATGGCAGAGGGGCTCCTTCGCAGCGCGATCACCGCGATGCACCAGGCCAAGCGCGAAGGCCGGGGCCGAGTCGCGCGCTTCGAGCACTCCATGAGAGCGGCATCCTCGACTCGCCTCGAGCTTCGCGGCGATCTCGCCCGTGCGATCGGTACTGACCAGTTCGTGGTCGACTACCAACCGATCGTGACGCTCGGAAGCGGGAAGATCCTCGGTGCCGAGGCGCTCGTGCGGTGGGACCATCCCGAACGAGGCCGGTTGAGCCCGGCTCTGTTCATTCCCATCGCGGAGGACTCAGGGCTGATCGGGCGTCTCGACGCCCAGGTTCGCGAACAGGCACTCGCCGACCTGGCTTCATGGCGTTCGGAGATCCCCGGCATCGAGGACCTGACGGTGTCGGTGAACCTCTCGGTGGGCGAGCTCCACGCCGATGACCTGGTGGAGTCGGTGCTCCGTGATCTGCGGCTCAGCGAGGTGCCCAACGACGCCCTCGTGCTGGAGGTGACCGAGTCGAACCTGCTCGATGACACCGACCGGGTTCGCAAGCAGATGGACAGCCTGCGCTCGCACGGCATCCGCCTGGCAGTCGACGACTTCGGAACCGGGTACTCGTCGCTCGGCTACATCGACCGGTTCGACTTCGACATCTTGAAGATCGACCGCTCGTTCGTCGCCGGCCTCGCCAACGAGACGAACCGTCGCATCATCGCGGCGGTGCTCGACCTCGCGTCCGAGCTGGACGCGAAGGTCGTCGCCGAGGGCATCGAGACCGAGATGCAGGAGGCGGATCTCGTGGACATGGGTTGTCGTGTCGGTCAGGGCTACCTCTACTCGCGCCCGGTTCCGGCTGCGCAGTTCCGCCGGCTGCTCACCGGTGTCGCCTCTGTCGGCGCCTGAAGCGGCGAGGGTGCATCGCACCGCGCCGTTGGGAGGCTCCCAAGCGCTCCGGTAGCCTCGCTTCGGTACCGCTGATCCCCGGTTGAGGATGGCCGAGTGCGATCATCCTGGCGACCCCGGCAGCGAAACCTGATAGCACACTTGGCAGTGACATCTGATGGTGACAACGGAGGAAGCCGTGGCCCGACCGGGCGATGCTGAGCTCGTCGGCGATCTCGCCGGTGAGCTCGAACCCGCTACCGAACAGCAGTGGTTGGCACTGGTTGACAAGGTGCTGCGGGGGCGACCCGTCGGGACACTCGATTCCCGGACCGCCGATGGCATCACGGTCCATCCCCTCTACACCGACGGACCCGACGAGCGCAGCACCGGTGCACCCGGCGCAGCACCGTTCACACGCGGGTTCACCGCTACCCAACGCGAGGGGGGCAGGTGGGACATCCGGGTGCTCATCGATGGCACTGCACGCAGCGATGGCACTGCACGCAGCGATGGCACATCCGCAGCGGTGACCGAACTGGAAGGCGGAGCGACATCGCTGCTGGTGGGAGGCGCCGCACTGGCGCACGAGGATGCGTTCCGTGCAGCGATCGACGGTGTCCACCTCGGGATGGCACCGGTGGTGCTCGAACCCGACAGCGGGTACCTGACCAGTGCACAGTGGCTGATGTCTGTGTGGTCGGAGGCTGGACTGCCCGACGGCTCGGCGACGGGCGGCTTCGGCGCCGACCCGATCGGCACCCTCGCGCGCCACGGCCGACTGCCCCAGGGGATCGATCGGGCGCTCGCGGATGCCGCGGGCCTGGCGGTCATGGCCGCGCAGCGCTATCCGGGCGTGCGGACGTGGTCGGTCGATGCAACCCCCTACGCTGAAGCCGGCGCCGGCGAGGCTCAGGAGCTGGCCGCGATGCTGGGCACCACCGCGGCCTACCTGCGCTCGATGCAGGACGCCGGCATGGGTGCCGGTGCCGCGACGGCGAGCATCGAGATCATCCTCGGAGCCGATCGCGACTTCTTCACCACGATCGCGAAGCTCCGAGCAGCGCGGCGCGTCCATGCGGCCATGGTCCGGGCATGTGGCATCGACCCGCAGGTCACCCCGGTCGCGCTTGTGGCCCGGACTCTGCGAAGGGATCTCTCGCGCCGCGATCCGTGGGTGAACCTGCTGCGTGTCACCTCGGCCGCCTTCGCAGCCGCGCTGGGAGGTGCGGACACCGTGCTCACAGCACCGTTCGACTCGGTGCTCGGTGCGCCGGGCGACCTGGGCCGGCGCATGGCACGCAACACCCAGCTGCTGCTGGCCGAGGAATCCAACGTGGGTCGGGTCATCGATCCCGCTGGTGGTTCCTGGTACGTGGAGTCGCTCACCGAGGCGATCGCGGCGCAGGCCTGGAAGGCCTTCACCGAACTGGAGGCCGCGGGAGGAATGCCAGCGGTGCTGCTCGACGGCACGCTCGCGGCGCGGATCACCGAGGTCCGCCGATCCCGCTTGGACGAAGTCGCCACTCGCAAGGCTCCGCTGACGGGCGTGTCGGAGTTCCCCAAGCTCGACGAGCAGCTTCCCGACACTGCGCCGTCGGTCGAGGGGAGTGCCGTTGCGGCTCAGGAGACCTCTGCGGTCACCGAGTGCGAACCCCTGGGCTCCGTGCGGTGGCCCGAACCGTTCGAGGCGCTGCGCGACGCCGCCGACGCGGCGAGGAGCGCACCGGGTGGCGGCTCCGGTGATGGCGAAGCGGGTCCGCCGCGGGTGTTCCTCGCGAACCTGGGCGACGTCGCCACCCACACCGCACGTGCAAGCTGGGCACAGAACTTCTTCGCGGCCGGTGGCATCGAGGCGGCCAGCTCGCAGCGTGGCACGACGAGCGGGTTCGTAACAGCTGCCGAGGCCGCGCAGGACTTCGCTGCGGACCCCGCCAGGATCGCCTGTGTGTGCTCATCCGACGAGACCTACGCGCAGCTCGGTGCCGAGGCAGCCCAGGCACTGTTGGAGGGCGGTGCCGAACGGGTCTACCTGGCAGGCCGGCCGGGGGACCTTCGCTCAGAGCTCGAGGCCGCAGGGGTGCACGAGTTCATCCACGTGGGCGTCGACCTGCTGGAGGTGCTCGGTGCAGCACACGAGCTGCTCGGGATCTGCCCTGCCGGCAACACCCCAGGGGAGGCCCTGCGATGACCAACCTGCGTGTTCCCGATTTCGCCTCGATGGACCTGCCCGCCGGAGCCCCCGGCGAAGCGCCCGAGGTCCGTGGCAGCTCTCGGGAGCTGCCCGAGGGCATCACCGAGCGGCCCGCCTACGGGATGGCTGACCGTGACGGGCTCGACTTCCTCGCGACCTACCCCGGCATCCCTCCGTACCTGCGTGGGCCCTATCCCACGATGTACGTCAACCAGCCCTGGACCATCCGCCAGTACGCCGGGTTCTCCACCGCCGAGGAGTCCAACGCCTTCTACCGGCGCAACCTCGCTGCGGGCCAGAAGGGCCTGTCGGTGGCGTTCGACCTGCCGACGCACCGCGGCTATGACTCCGACAACCCGCGCGTCGCAGGGGACGTCGGCATGGCCGGCGTGGCGATCGACTCGATCCTCGACATGAGGGTGCTCTTCGACGGCATCCCGCTCGATCGCATGTCGGTGTCGATGACCATGAACGGCGCGGTGCTGCCCGTGCTGGCTCTGTACGTCGTCGCCGCCGAGGAGCAGGGCGTGAAGCCCGAACAGCTCACCGGGACCATCCAGAACGACATCCTCAAGGAGTTCATGGTCCGCAACA